>JAKLEK010000195.1 GCA_022703115.1 Elusimicrobiota bacterium | reverse complement strand
GGTCTTCGGCTACATAGACGAAGCTACAGGGGATTACATGGCGCCAGGCCTTTCCTCCGACGTCATGCGCCGCCGCGGAATAAGAACGCTCCCCGTCCGGTTCAGACCCGGCCGCCGCGGGGCCGCTTTTTTCGCGGCGCCGCCCGATATGCGCAGGGCCGTGCGCGGCAAAACGCGCATCTCCGGCGCAGGCATGCGGGAAGCCGCGAGCGTGGTCGTTTTTTTCGACAGCAGGCCGCTGGGCTTCATCACCCTCGAACGGACCAACGCGGGATTTTCGGACCAGGACCTGAGCAGACTAGAGCGTCTCGCCCAGCACCTAGCCCCGATCCTGGGCGCCAGGATTGAAAAACAGAGGCAGGAAGCAGAGAACCAGAGAATGATGACCGAATTCATAAGCGCCCAGAGGATAGAGTCCCTGGGAGTAATAGCCGGCGGCATAGCGCACGACTTCAACAACATGCTTTCCGGCATAATGGGCAACCTCTCGCTGCTCAACATGGAACTTCCCGCCGGCGCTAAAGGCTGGCGCGAAATGACGTCCGAAGCCATGGACGCGACCGAGAACGCCCGCCTCCTCGCGAAACAGCTCATTACTTTCTCCAAAGGCGGCGCGAACGTGCGTAAAAGGGTGGACCTGGGCGCTCTGGCGAGAAAGGCGGCGCTATTCGCTACGCGCGGCTCTAACTGCTCTCCGAAGTTCGAGCTTCCCATGGACCTTTGGCCGGTCAGCGGTGACGAGACCCAGCTCACGCAGGCGATCCACAACCTGGTCATCAACTCGGTCCAGGCCATGCCCTGCGGCGGCGAGATAGCGATAACCGCGGCCAACGAGCCCCACATGCCCCGCCCCGCACGGAGAGCCGCTAAGAACCGTTACGTCGTCCTCCGCATACGTGACACCGGCTGCGGGATCTCCCAGAAGGACCTCAAACGCATCTTCGAGCCGTTCTTTTCCACCAAGAGCACCGGCCGCGGACTCGGACTCCCGATGTCGCAGACCATAATAACGAGCCACGGCGGCAGGATCGAGCTGGACTTCTCGGCCGGCAAAGGGTCCTGTTTCACTATACGTCTTCCGGCCGCTTCCGGACACCGAAAGGCGGAGATCTGCCCCGGCGGCGTTCCTGCGCCGCAAAAAGGCAGCGGAAGGATACTGGTAATGGAGGACGACCCGATCCTCTCCGCCTCCCTGTCCAGGATGCTCCGCGCCCTGGGATACGCGCCGCTTCATGTCGGCAACGGGGAAAAGGCCGTGGACGCCTACGCCGAGGCCGAAAGGGCCGGCCTCCCTTTCAGGGCGGTCATCATGGACCTCATGATACCAGGCGGGATGGGCGGGGAGGAAGCGGTAAAGCGCCTTAAAGCGATGTATCCGAAGGCGAAGGTCCTCCTTTCCAGCGGATACGCCGAGGCCCCGGCGGCCGCCGATCACTCCGCGTACGGGTTCGACGGCGTGATCCACAAGCCGTACGGGGTAGACGCTCTGGCGGGCGCGCTCGCCGCCGTGCTGTCTTAGCAATATGCGGAAAGACCATCTTTCAGCTCAAAACACATCCGAGCAGGATTTTTCAGCAGACTGTTAACCGCATAACCAAAGAGGTGACGATATGCCTGAAGCGGCGATACTGATGGGAAGCGATTCCGACCTGGCGGTAATGAAAGCGGCGGCCGAAACCCTGGAAAAGTTCTCGGTCGGCTACGACCTCCGCATACTGTCCGCGCACCGGACTCCCCGGGAAACCGCCGCCTACGTGGCCAAGGCTCCGGCCAGAGGCGTGCGGGTCTTCATCGCCGGCGCCGGAAGCGCCGCGCATCTCCCCGGCGTGATAGCCTCCTTCACGAATCTGCCGGTCATCGGCGTACCCATAAGCGGGACCCTGCAGGGACTGGACGCCTTCCTGTCCATGGTCCAGATGCCTCCGGGAGTCCCAGTGGCCGTTGTCGGGGTCAACGCGGCCAGGAACGCCGCCCTGCTGGCGGCATCCATACTCGCCCTGAAGGACAAGGCCCTGGCCCGGCGCCTCGCCGCGGACCGGGAGGAGATGAGGAAGGAAGTGCTGGCGAAATCCAGAAAGGCCGAAAAGCTCGGCTACCGGAAGTACTTGGAGGCCATGAAGAAATGACAGCCGCTTCGGCGGGAACCGCGTTTCACGGGAAAGCGCCTGCTCCGATGAAAGCCACCGCGCGCGCGCTGCGCATAGCGGCGGGCGCCATCAAGCGCGGCGGCACCGTCGTGTTCCCGACCGAAACCGTCTACGGACTCGGGGCCGACGCCCTGAACCCGAGGGCCGTGGCCAGAATATTCGAGATCAAGCGAAGGCCGCGCTTCGATCCGCTCATAGTCCACGTCTCCTCCGTAAGCCAGGCCGGATCTATCGCCCGCCTGACCCCGGAGGCCAGGGCGCTTATGGCCCGTTTCTGGCCGGGCCCGCTGACCCTGGTTCTGCCCAAAAAAAAGCCCGTACCCGGCATCGTCACTTCCGGTCTGGATACGGTGGCCCTGCGCATGCCGGCCCATCCGGTCGCCCTTGCCTTGATAAAAGCGGCCGGGACGCCTATAGCCGCTCCGAGCGCCAACCGCTTCGGCAGACTCAGCCCCACCACCGCCGCGCACGCGTCGGCGCAGCTGAAGGACGGACCCGACGCGGTCCTGGACGGCGGCCGGGCGAGAATAGGGGTGGAATCTACGGTACTGGCCCTGCGCGGCGGAACTTTCACCATCCTCAGGCACGGCGGACTGCCTCAGGAGGAGATAGAGAAGGTCACCGGCCCGCTGAGCGAAAGGCTCGGCGGCCGGGCGCGCCCCATTTCGCCCGGGCAGTTATCCTCGCATTACGCCCCTTCCGCGGCGCTGGTCCTGCTGCGCGCTAAAAAACCCAGGCTCAGGAAAGGGCTGCGTTACGGTTATCTGGCGTTCTCGGAAATGACGGGACTTCCGGTAAAGACCTGCGCTGTGCTCTCCCCGTCACGGGACCTGGAAGAGGCGGCGGCGAACCTTTTCTCGCACCTGCACGACCTGGACGCGGCCGGCGTGGACGTTATACTCGCCGAACCGGTGCCGGGCAGGGGGCTCGGACGGGCTATAATGGACCGCCTCAGAAGAGCGGCACGCGGCCGGGGGCGGAAATGAGAAAGAAGGGAGCGGCGATAGAACTCGCCAAGAAGTTCATACAGAGCGACCCCTTCCGGGCGGCTCAGGCGCTGGAAACACTGTCCCCGCACGACGCTGCGCTGGTGCTGAAGGAGCTGCCGCACTCCGCGGCGGCGCAATGCCTGGAGCACCTGCCGCCTCTCTCAGCCGCCCAGCTGCTTGAAAAGAACTCCCGGGAGGACGCCGCGGCCATACTGCTGAGGATGGACCGGCACCACGCCGCCGACACCTTTCGCCGTCTGAGCCA
>JAKLEK010000194.1 GCA_022703115.1 Elusimicrobiota bacterium | reverse complement strand
CTCCCGAAGGCGCGCGCGCAGGGGCAAAGGCCGCGCAAAAAACGCACATCCGACTTTCCCCTTTCCGAAAATGTGGTAGAATTACCTATGAAAACGCCGATGTAGCTCAGCGGTAGAGCAACCGCCTTGTAAGCGGTAGGTCGCCGGTTCAATCCCGGCCATCGGCTGATCTTATTTGACGGTTTTCCCCGTCCGGGCCCGGTCCCGCGCGTCCCGGCGCCGCTGCTAATGCACAGACTCTTCTTTCCTCTGGCCCTTTTTTTCTTCCTGTCCGGCGCGGCGCCGCGCTACGTCTCTCTGGCGCCTTCCACTACCGAGATCCTGTTCGCCCTGGGCCTCGACGGGGAGATAGCCGGGGTCAGTTCCTACTGCGACTATCCCCCCTCCGCCGCCGGGAAACCCAAGATCGGCGACTTCAGCCATCCCAGCATGGAAACGATAGTATCGCTAAAGCCGGATTTCGTTTTCGCCACGGGCCTGGAACAGGCTCCGGCCATAGAGGAACTGCGGCGCCTCGGGATGAAGGTCTATGTGGCCGACCCGGCCGATTTCAGCGGGCTTTTCTCTACCATCTCCGATATCGGCAGGATAACGGGCAGGACGCAGGAGGCCCGCAGGCTTATAAAAGCGATGAAGAAGGATATCGCGGCCGTCCGGGCCAGGGCCTCGTCGGTCCCCCGGGGAAAAAAGGTCAGGGTCTTCCTGGAGATCTGGCGCGATCCCCTGATGACGGCCGGCCGGGGTTCTTTCGTCGACGAAATGATATCCCTGGCCGGCGGCGTGAACGTCGCCGGCGACGTTCCCAGGCCGTACTGCAACTACAGCGCGGAGAAGGTGGTCAGCGCCGATCCTGACTGCGTGATCATGGCCTATATGGACAAGGAACCGCCCGTTAAGCTGGCGGAAAAACGCCCCGGCTGGGCCGGCCTCTCCGCCGTGAGGAACGGCCGGGTCTATAACGACATAGATCCCGACCTCCTGCTGCGGCCCGGTCCGCGGCTTACCGCGGGGCTCAAGGCCCTGCAGGACAAGCTTTACCCGTAAAAATGAAGCGAGACGCCGTCAAAAGGTACGTTATCCTCTCGGTCCTGCTGCTGGCCGCGGTCTTCCTGGCGCTTACCCTCGGCGCGGTTCGGATCCCCCTCGGCGACCTCCTTTTGGCAACCAACAGGCCGATCCTGGATATGAGGCTGATGCGGGTCGCGACCGCGATGCTCGCCGGCTGCGGACTGGCCGTTTCCGGAATAGCTCTGCAGGCCGTTCTGCGCAATCCCCTCGCGGAGCCCTACCTCCTCGGGACTTCCAGCGGCGCCGGCCTCGCGGCGGTAAGCGCCATGGCGCTGGGCGTTTCCGCGGCGTATCTTCCGCTAGCCGCGTTCGCCGGGGCCATGGCCAGCATGGTCCTCGTGTATGGCCTGGCCCGGGAGGGAGGCAGGGTAAGGGACAGGTCCCTCATCATGGCGGGGGTCATAGTTTCGATAGCCCTGAGCGCGCTGATCGTCTTCGTCGTGTCAATATCGGGAGAGCGCGCGATGCGCGAAATGTCCTGGTGGCTCTGGGGCAGCACGCAGGCGTACGACCCCCGCCTTATCGGCCTCGCCGCGGCGCCGGTGGCCGCCGGCATTCTCGCGGTCCAGTTCTTCGCCAGGGACCTCGACGCCATCAGCCTGGGTGAAGAGGAGGCCCTGCACCTCGGGATCGACGTGGAGAAACTGAAGACGGCCCTGGTCATCGTTACCGCGCTGATGACAGCGAGCCTTATCTGCGTATGCGGGATTATAGGTTTCGTCGGCCTTATCGTGCCGCACGCGATGCGCATGGTCGCCGGGCCGGGCCACAGGAACCTGGTCCCTTCCGCCTGTCTGGCGGCATCGGCTTTCATGGTGGTCTGCGATCTTGCCGCCCGCACCCTGTTCGCGCCGGTGGAGATACCTATAGGCGTGGTTACCGCGCTTATCGGCGCGCCGGTGTTCATTTTCCTGCTGAAGAAGGGCAAAAGGCTATGACGGATCCCATCCTGTCTATCGAGAACGTTTCGGGCGGCTACGGGGCCGCGGATGTGGTGCGGAACGTCTCTCTTTCTGTGCCGGAAGGCTCCATTCTGGGGCTCATCGGGCCCAACGGCTCCGGCAAGACCACGCTGCTGCGCCTGGCCGGCAAGGCGCTTAAGCCGCGCGCCGGCCGGGTCCGTTTCAGGGGCCGCGATATAAGCGCGGTCCCGCTCAGGGAGTTCTGCCGCGAGGTGGCTTTCGTCCCGCAGGACATCGAGGTGAATTTTTCTTTCACCGTGATGGAGCTGGTGCTGATGGGCAGGATACCGCATCTGCGCCGGCTGCGGTCGGAGACCGCCCTCGACGTGCGGATAGCCGAAGAGGCCCTGGAGGAGACAGATTCCATCCATCTCAGGGAGAAGATGGCGGACGAGCTGAGCGCCGGCGAGCGCCAGAGAGTGGTCATCGCCAGGGCCCTTGCGCAGCAGCCGCGACTGCTGTTCCTCGACGAGCCGACCGCTCATCTGGATATCGGCCACCAGGTGCAGGCGCTGGACCTTCTCAGGCGGCTGAACCGGGAACGGGGGCTGGCCATAGTGATGATACAGCATGACCTTAATCTGGCGGGCGCGTACTGCGGTCGCATCGCCCTCATGAATTCCGGCGTCCTGTTCAAATGCGGGACGCCGGAAGAGGTGCTTACAAAGTCGAACATTGAATCGGTCTACGGGACCCCGGTCCTGGTCGGAGAAAATCCCTCCACTAAAACCCCCTCGGTCCTGTTGGTCCCTGGCGGCGCGGGATGAGGACCAGGCTCCTGCTCGTCCGGCACGGCGAGACATCCTATACGGCTCGGAAGGTCTACTGCGGCCACGCGGACCCGCCGTTGAGCGCGAAGGGCGAGGCGCAGGCCCGTTCCATTCGCGCGAAGCTCGCCCGTTTCCGTCCGGAAGCCGCCTATACCAGCGACCTGGCGCGCGCCGCCGGCACCGCCAGGATCGCTTTACCCGGTATGCCGGCTTCTCCTTCTGAAAGGCTGCGGGAAATGGATTTCGGGCCGCTGGAAGGGCTCTCCCACGACGAGGCTCTGGCCAGATACCCGGTCTCTTACAGGCGCTGGCTTAAGTCCCCTTCCGGCGGCCAGGCCCCGCGCGGTGTAGAGGGCGCGGCCGCGTTCAGAAGGCGCATAGTCAGCGCGATGCGGCTGATCGCCGAGGCTAATCCAGGACGGACGGTCGCCGTTTTCTGCCACGGAGGCCCTGTCAGCGTTTTTCTCTCGTGGATCTACGGCGCGGACGATATCTGGGGATATCTTCCGGCTCCGGCCGGCGTAGGAGTGGTGGACTGCCTCGACGGAAAGCCGCGCGTCGTTTCTTTCAGCCGCGCGCCGCGCGGCCGGACCATCTGGAAGAAATA
>JAKLEK010000193.1 GCA_022703115.1 Elusimicrobiota bacterium | reverse complement strand
CAGGGCCGGAAGGATATCCTCGAGTTTGTCGTCACGGAGGAGATACCCGTTGGTCCCAAGGGCCATATCCAGCCCCTTGGCCTTTCCGTGCGTTATAGCCTCGTAGAGATGAGGAGAACAGGTCGATTCCCCGTCGCTGACGAAACTTATGGCTTTCACGCCTATTTCGGCCGCATCGTCCAGGAAGTTCAGGACCACCTCCCTGGTCATCTTTTTAATATCGTTGGTCTGGAGCTGCCCATAGCAGTATACGCATTTGTAGGTGCAGGCCCTGGTAAGGGAGCAGTCCATGGTGATGGGGGCTATGCGCTCTCCGCGGAGCCACGCCTCCACCCTGTCGCGGTGCCAGGCGAGCTTATGCCCGTCCAGGATGATCGGCTCGTTTTTTTTCATCTCTCCCCCCGCCGCGCCGCCGTCTGTGAATCCTCAGGGAATATGCCCTGACCGCCGTCCCCTGACGCGCGCATATCCCTGAGCAGCCGCAGATATCCCTTCACGACCTGGGCGAAGCTCGGAAAACTTACGGCCTTGGAAACCCCGCTGGAACGGGCGCCCAGCCGGTACGGGACTTCCGCGAAAAGGTATCCGGCCTTTACGGCGCGGACCAGGATGTCCGTCTGGAAAAAGAACCCCGTGGAGCGGTGTTTAAGTCCCTTAAGAAGGGAACGTCTGTATATGACGGTGCCGTTGGTGTAGTTGAAATTGACCAGAAAGGTGGTGTTTATTATGAATCGATAGAGAAAGGAAAGCGCGTTGCGCGCCAGCGAGCGAGCCTGCTTATTGAAGACGAAAGGGATCACAATGTCCACATGCGAAAGCAGCGGAAAATAGCGGAAGATCTCCCATGGGTCGTTCTCATTGTCCCCGGGCAGCATCACGACCGCCCCCCCGCCCGCGGCTTCAACCCCGTCCCAGAACGAAGCTCCTATCCCCCGCGGCGAATCGTGCTCTAAAAGGCGCACTCGCGGGTCCTTTGCGGCCTGCTCGCGCACGATCTGCGGCGTGCGGTCCCTGGATCCGTCGTTTATGACCACCAGCTCGCCGCTGAGCCCGCTTTCGTCCAGAGCGCGCAGGGTGTTAGACATCGCTGCGGCTATATTGCGCTCTTCGTTAAGAGCAGGCATCACCACGCTTATCTCCGGCACTCCCGCTGGGACCTTATTCTTATCCGTCATATTCCGCACAGCTCCCGCGCGGCTGCGCATATTTCGGCTTTGCCGCGGTAATAGGCGTTCTCCAGCGCCGGCGAGGCCGGTACCGGCACGTCGGGCATGCAGACCAGGCGCACAGGCGCTTTAAGGTCGCTCCAGGCTTTTTCGGCCGCAAGAGAAGCGATATGCGAGGCGAAAGACCCCGTCCGGCTGCCGGTGTCGGCTACGATCAGCCTGCCCGTCTTCTTCACGGAGGACAGGATAATCTCCTCGTCCAGCGGTTTTATGGTGCGCGGGTCCACTATCTCGGCCTCAATACCCTCAGCCGCCAGTTCGCGGGCGGCTTTTA
Organism: Elusimicrobiota bacterium; assembly: GCA_022703115.1. Lineage (GTDB taxonomy): Bacteria > Elusimicrobiota > Elusimicrobia > Elusimicrobiales > UBA9959 > YA12-FULL-51-18. The sequence continues at coordinate 1,916 of JAKLEK010000193.1, read as the reverse complement.
CAGCTTCGTACACCATAAGCGAAAGGGCGACGATGGTCACGCTGCGGCCTTCGCGCCTTATAACTCCTTTACCCAGCGGCACCGAGTACTTTTCCGCGGGCACGTAACCGGTGAAATCATAAAGCCATCTGTGCTCGAAACAGAGGACCGGATTGCCGTCCTCGGAAGCGGCTATCATGAGGCCTTTGGCGTCGTAGGGAGAGGCCGGCATTATGATCTTGAGCCCCGGCACGTGGGCGAACATGGCGTGCAGGGCCTGCGAGTGCTGCGCCGCTGACCCCCAGCCCCTGCCCGTTATGCTCCGGATAACCAGCGGGACCCCTACCCTTCCGCCGGTCATGTAACTCCATTTCGCCGCGTGGTTGACTATCATGTCCATGCACATCGGCAGGAAGTCGACGCGCATATGGATGAAGACGGGACGCATGCCGGCCATGGCCGCGCCCGCCGCTATGCCGGTAAGCCCGTTCTCGGCTATGGGCATATCCATGACCCGCCCGGGAAATTCCTTATGCAAGCCGACGGTGGAACCGAAGACCCCGCCGGGGTCGTCGATGCCTTCGCCGATCAGGAAGACCGAAGGGTCGGTCTCCAGGAGCTGCCGCTGGGCTTCCCGTAGGGCGTCCCGGTATGAAAGTCCGCGCAGCCCCTGTTTTCCAAGAGTATCTTCGAGGTCGGACTTATCGATAAGAACTTTCGTCCAGGGCATCAGCGATACACGTCCTTATAAAGTTCTTCAGGCCCGGGCATGGGACCAGAGCGGCCTTTAGCCCAGGCGCCAGCTATCTCCGCGTCTATTTCCCTCAGGATTCCGTCATATGACGCGGCGGTCAGGATTCCGGACTTCATCAGGACTTCCTTGAAAGCCTTGACCGGGCAGCGCTCCATCCACTTATCCAGTTCCTCTTTCGGACGGCAGCCTTTGAGATGGTCGCAGTCCGGACCCACGTGCCCTTTCCAGCGGTAAGTAGAACACTCCATAAAGGATGGGCCCCCGCCGGAGCGCGCCCTGGCCGCGGCTTCCGACGCGGCCGCGTGGATGGCGAGCACATCGTTGCCGTCCACTGAGACCGACGGAATGCCGTAGCTTGCGGCGCGGCGGGCGATATCGGAATGCGGCTGACGCGCCGTTATATGGGAGTTGGTGGCGTAGCCGTTGTTTTCGCAGACGAAGAAGACCGGAAGTTTTTTCAGCGCCGAGAAATTCAGTGTTTCATGGAACAGGCCTTCTTCGGACGCCCCGTCCCCGAAGAAGGAGACGGCGATCCGGCCGTCTCCGCGCAGAAGGGAAGCGAGCGCCGCGCCTGCGCCTAACGGGATGGAGCCGCCGACTATGGCGGATGTGCCCAGGCAGCCGGCGGAGGCGTCCAGCATGTGCATGGAGCCGCCCTTCCCGCCGGAACAGCCGTCCGCGCGGCCGTAGAGTTCGGCCACCATGGGGGCCATGGCCGCGCCTTTGACCAGAATATGGCCGTGATTGCGGTGCGTGGTGAAGACGTAGTCCTCTTTTTTCAGGTCGAGGCAGACCCCGGCGGCGACGGCTTCCTGGCCGATGGAGAGATGGACGGGGGTCTTCATGTCCTGCGCGCCGTATACCTCGACAATTTTATCCTCGAAACGGCGGACGCGCAGCATCGCGCGCATGAGCGCCAGCTTAGTCTCGCTTGATGTTCCGGTGTTTTTCACTGTCTCATTCCAAAGGTCGGATCATATAAAGTTCACATGGGCGGGAGGGTGCTGCAGGTCCCAGAGATAGGCGTTGACCTCGTCCATGCGGCAGTTGATGCGGCATTTTGAGGTATCCAGTCTCTCCGCCACCATTTTCAGGGAGCGGGCGCGGCGCGGCCCCTCCCACACTTCCTTGAAGGTGGAGTCCATGATGTTCCCGTAGAGGAATTTCTTGTCCCCCAGGAACA
>JAKLEK010000192.1 GCA_022703115.1 Elusimicrobiota bacterium | reverse complement strand
CAGGGTATCAAGAAGGTCTTCTACCGCAACGCGGACAACGAGAACGTGGAGGAGGCCGATTGCCTGTCGCTGGAATACGCCCGCGGCGACCGGCTGATGGTCCCGCTGCATGAGTTCAACCGCGTCCAGAAATTCGTCGGCGCCGAGGGCAAGACGCCCAAGCTCTCCCACATGGACACCAAGACCTGGCGCGAGCTCAAGGACAGGGTGCGGGAGCAGGTGCAGTCGCTGGCCCACGACATCCTGAAGATAGAGGCCGAGCGCATGGCCCTCAACACCATAGCCCTGCCCGAGGCCGGAAGGATGGAGAGCGAGTTCGCCGACTCCTTCCCTTTCGAGGAGACCCCTGACCAGCTCGCCGCCATCCGCGACGTGCTGGACGACCTCGCGGCTCCGCGCCCGATGAACCGGCTGGTCGTAGGGGACGTCGGTTTCGGCAAGACCGAGGTCGCCATGCGGGCGGCGATGCGCGCCGTCTTCAACGGCAGGCAGGCCGCGGTCCTGGCGCCGACCACCATCCTGGCGGACCAGCATTTCAGTAATTTCTTCAACCGGTTCAAAGGTTTCCCGGTCAGGGTCGGGGTCATCTCCCGCTTCGAATCGCGCGGGGACCAGCGGAAGATCCTGGACGACCTGGCCAGGGGCGCGCTGGACATAGTCATCGGCACGCATCGTCTTCTTCAGGAGGACGTGAAGTTCAGGAACCTAGGCCTGCTCGTCATAGACGAGGAGCACCGCTTCGGGGTACGCGACAAGGAAAGGCTGAAGGCCATGGCCAAGGGCGTTCATCTGCTCATGCTTTCGGCTACGCCCATCCCGCGCACCCTCTACCAGTCGCTGTCCACGCTGAAGGCTATGTCCGTGATCGAAAGCCCGCCCGTGGGACGCCTGCCCATACACACCCATGTGCGGCCCTTCGACGAAACCGCGCTCCTGAACGCGGTCAATTTCGAACTGGCGAGGGGCGGCCAGGTCTACTACGTCCACAACAGGGTGCGGACAATAGACTCGCGCAGGGCCTGGCTTGAGAAACTCATGCCCGATCTCCGGGTCGCGGTGGCCCACGGCCAGATGAAGGGCGAGCAGATCGAGAAGTACATGTGGGACTTCCTGCATAAGAAATACGACGTGCTGATGGCCTCCACTATCATCGAGTCCGGGCTGGATATTCCCAGCGTCAATACCATGATAGTGGAGAACGCCCATGAGCTCGGACTGGCCCAGTTGTACCAGCTCAGGGGCAGGATCGGCCGGGAGAAGCAGAGGGCCTACTGCTACCTGTTCTATCCTTCATGGCTTAAGAAGGGGCCGGGGCGTTCGGAGAAGCCCGGGAAGAAAGAGAAGCTGGACGCCGGGATAGCGGAGGAAGCGGGAGGCGGCGAACCTGACGAGGTGATAAGCGAAGACGCCATGAAGCGGCTCGGCGCTCTCGAAGAATTCACCGAACTGGGGTCCGGCTTCCGTCTGGCCATGCGGGATATGGAGATACGCGGAGCCGGTGAGCTTCTCGGCGTCCGCCAGCACGGCTTCATCAACTCCATAGGCCTGGAAATGTATATTAAGCTCCTGAACGGAGAGATAAACCGGATCAAGGGCCGCGAAAAGGGCGCGGAACTGCCGGACGTGAAGATAGACCTGGAGCTGCCCGCCTTCATCCCGGAGGATTACATCGGGGACGACATGGAGCGGCTGAACTTCTACAAAAAGCTGCTTAACGCGGACCGGGACAGGGTGGATACTATCGTCGCCGGGCTTGAGGACCTTTCCGGCCCCGCGCCGGAGCAGTTAAGGAACCTGGCCGAAATATTGAAGCTGAAGAAGGACCTGGCGAAGAGATCGGTGCGGTCGGTGGTGCAGAAGGGCGATACTTACGAGATATTTTTCCAACCGAAAGCCCCTATCGGCCTGCCGGCCGTCCGGAAATGGCAGGAACTGTTCGGGGCCGCTCTTATCTTCCTTCCTTCACGCTTCGGGGACGGTATACGCATAAAGACCGACGCACCGGCCCTGGAAACCATAAGAAAGGCGATGCGGGCCGTAGGCGGCTAACCTGACGGCCAATGGCTTTCGGCTATCGGCTCTTCAGCCGTGCGCTCAGGGATCTCGCGATCTGGATAATACGCTTTCTGTCCTTAGGGGGAGCGGTGCGGAGGGCTTTGATGAGGGAAAGGAGGTCCCGGTCCTCTTCTGAAAAGTACACGGCTTTCCTGTCTCCGGTCCTTGACGGGGCGCCGGTCAGGCTCTCACGTGGCGCGGCTACCAGTTCGGAGAGGGGCCTCTTCAGGCCGTCCGCTATCTTCTTCAGGCTGACCAAGGCCGGATTCCTGCTGCCGCGTTCGACATCGCCAAGATAATTGGGGTGCAGCTGGGAGCGGAAAGCCAGCTCCTCTATGGTCAGGCCGTATTCCTGCCTGAGCCTGCGGATATTGCGTCCTACCAGGGTCTGCGGCCTTACATTCACGAAGCCTCCGGGATCATATCCCAATTCTATTCAATGTCGCCTGGTTTATCCACAATACATAAGTGTTATTAAATATCTATTGACAAAAAACTTATAAGTGTTATAATTAATTAGGGGATGGGTCTGTTTGTAGAGCCTGCCTGTATCCGCTTCGCCCGTTCGTGCGCGCCTGTGCTTTATATGCGCACACTCCTTTATGAGGATGAAAGAAAGGGGCGGCGTATCGTTATTCTATCCAGGACCGGCCGGTCCGCCGGGCCGGCCGGCTCTTCTGGCCGCGGTGTTAGTCGCATTGCGGGCTCTGGCTCCCGCCGCTGCGCCGGCCGTGGAATGGGAGATGATGGACAAATTCGTGGTGGACGGAGCCTCTACGTTCAAGAGCTCGGTCACGATCACCGTGCCTGGGTCCCAGTCCGCCAGCCTTTGGGCCTCAACCTCTACTGTAACCCCGCATTTATTCGTCGCCACATCGGGTAACGTCGGCATAAGGACCGCTTCCCCGCAGGGCAGGCTGGACGTGCTGTCGGCCGGTTCCAATCCCACCGACATGGTCCAGATCTGGCGCAATTCGGGCGGGGTGATACAGGGTTCCATGTCGGCCACAGGCGTAATGATGGCGAAAAAGTTCATAGGCGACGGAGCGCTGCTGACCAATATCAGCGTTTCGGGTATCGCCGGCACGCCGGCTCTGACGTTCGGAACGGCGAACGGCGCCGGTTCGGCCGGGACATTGATCCGCACCGACGCGGCTATAGCGATATTCAACGACGGGGCGATGCCAGACCCGCTGGGTACCGCCGCGGCCGGTACCGACGCTTACGCGGCGCGCCGGGACCACGTGCATCCCTTGCCTTATGGCGGCACGGCGAACCAGATCTACGGGACGAACAGCGGCGCTACGGCCGGCGAATGGAAGGGCGTGACCGTTACGGCGGCGGGGGCCGTGGCCGCCGTCACCACTCT
>JAKLEK010000191.1 GCA_022703115.1 Elusimicrobiota bacterium | reverse complement strand
ATGCGCTGGAGACCTATTCGAAGAAAAAGGCATTCCGGGACTCTAAGAACATCACCGAGATATTCGACGACAGGACCCCGCGGCCGCCCTACGAACTCTTCCTTGACACCGCGACCGAAAGCGTAGACGAAGATGCCTGGCGGGAGAAAGTGCGCAAGGTCTCCGCCGTCTTCCGCAGATATCCGGCGGTAAGCCATTCACGGGTCTCGTTCGCTTTCGACTCCGGCTCCGCCAGGTTCCTGGACAGCGAAGGTTCCGCCTTCCTAAGGCCCGACTGCCGCGGACGGGTCGTGATCGAGGCCGAAGCCTACGCTCCCGACGGGTTCCTTATCTCGGACGGCACGCGCGAGGGCTTCTGTCTGGCTAAGGACGCGCCGGCGCTGGAGACTCTCCTCTCCGAGGCCGAGGAGATAGGGGAGAGGCTGTCCGGAACCGCAGGCTCCGTACAGCTGAAGGCCTATATCGGTCCGGTGCTTTTCGAAAAAGGCGCGGCCGGCACCTTTTTCTCCCACTTCCTAGTGCGGAACGTCTCCAATCCGCGGGAGGTCTGGACCGCCCCGGACCACTGGTCCTCCGAGCCGGTATACAGACGCGCCGGAGCGCTGGTGGAGCGGCTGGACATGCGGGTGCTGCCGCCTTTCCTGAAGGTCTACGACGACCCGTTCGCGCGCTATTACGAGGGGAAACCGCTCATCGGCGGGTACGAGGTGGACGAAGAGGGGGTTCCGGCCCGGAAGCTCGCTCTGGTGGAGAAAGGCAGGCTCCTGACCTATTTTATGTCCCGCGCCGCGACGAGGGACTTCAGGTCTTCGAACGGGCACGGCCGCTCGGATATCGACGAATACGCGGCCGGCGCGCCGTCCAACGTTTTCATACGGGCGGAGGAAGGATCCCCGAAAGCCCTGCCCGAGAGCGGGATGAGGACCAGGCTGCGGGAGCTGTGCCGGGAGCAGGAACTGGAATACTGCCTGGTCGTGAAAGGACCATACGATATTTCCGGACCGTTCAGCGCGTATAAGGTGTACGCCGCGGACGGACGCGAAGAGCCGGTGCACGGGATCGAATTCACCGGAACCGGTCTGCGCGCCCTGCGCGATATCGTGGCCGTATCAAGGGAACTCTACGTCAGCTATCCCGCCTGGAGCCCTCAGGGAACGATCGTCGCCCCGTCCATACTCCTGCAGGAAATGGAGATAAAGAAGACCGAGAGCAAGCCGGAGAAAAAGCCCTACCTGGCGCACCCGTACTTCAGGCGCTGACCCTTTCACGGTCCGGCCCGAGCCTGCTCAGTAATAACCAGAGGAAGCGCTAGCGCCGCAAGCGACAAGGGCCGCGGGGGCCGGGCCGATGTCGTACCGCACGGTCCCTTCCGTATCGGTCCGGCGCACCGAAGCGCCCGAAGCCCCGAGGCGGGAGAGGGCATCAGGCGCCGGATGTCCGTAATTGTTCCCGGCGCCCACCGAAATGACGGCCTCGCGCGGACGCACGGCTGACAGGAACCCGGCGCTGGTGGAATGAGAACTGCCGTGGTGGCCGACCTTCAGAATGTCCGACTTCAGGACGGAACCGTACTTTTCGACAAGAACGGCCTCGGCGTCGTCCTGAATGTCCCCGGTGTAAAGTATCGAAGAGCTATCGTAGGATACCTTGAGCACGATGGAACAGTCGTTCAGCACCTGCCCCGCCGAGGTTTGCAGAGGGGAAGAACAGCCGTTCAAGACCTCTACCCTCACCCCGCTGCCGCCCCAATCCAGGACATCGCCGGCGGCCGGATAACGCATAGCCGCCCCGGAAGCGCGTAACCGCTCGCGCAGCGCCTCGTCATAGGACGTCCCGGTATTGTCCACGCGTGTATCGTAGAACTCGGAAACTTTCATCCTGTCCGCCACATAGAGGAGGCCGGTGTAATGGTCGGCGTGCGGATGCGTCAGCACCATGTAGTCTATCCTGGAAACGTTGCGCTCCGAGAGGAACCGCGCGATCGGCGGGTCCCCGGCCCCGGAAGGATCCGCCGGACCGCCGTCGATAAGGACGTTCCTGCCGTTAGGAAGCTCTATGTATCCCGCGTCACCCTGGCCGACGTCGATGAAATACGCCCGCAAAGGGGCCGCGGGGCCGGCGGAATAAACGGCGGGGGAGGGGGCAGCGAAGGAAGGGCTGTCCGCCCCGGAGGTCAGTTCGTACAAAGCCGCGCGCGCCTCTCCGGCATGGACGGGCGCGAACAGGAAAATTATAGAAGAGGCCGCAAGCAGCAGGCGGGAGGAGAAGGTTCCGCGGTTCCTGGCTGCGATCCGGGTCATTAGCTCCATCTTGATGCCGTTCACCGACCCTTTTCCGCTCGGGCTGGACACGAAGCATAGGTTATACCATAGGACTCATATCAGTAAGGGCCAAAGGACCCAGGCCCACATAGGACTTTGGACCCACCCAACGACGGACGCCCTTGCTCCTGAGCACCGGGACAGGAACCGGGATATTATGAACGGACGCGCAAAATTGCTTTAATAGTACGCAGCGACCTATGGAAAAGGTTTACCTCTACGCTCTTGGAGCGAATCTGAGTTTCGCCATAGGCGTCCAGTTCTTCACGCATTACGCCAGGACCCATTCCAGCTCCTGGGTGAACTGTTACAAGGCCGTGGTGGCGGCCGCGCTCTTCGCTCTCACCGTGGCCGCGCAGGGCGGATTCCACGATATTAGACCCCTCTACATTCTGCTTTTCTTCGCGTCCGGGATGCTCGGACTCGGCGCCGGGGATATTTTCCTGGTAAAATCCTTCTCGCTCATGGGGCCGGGCCGGACCATGATGCTGTTCGGCTTTCAGCCCCTGCTGATAGGGATCCTGAGCTACTTCATTTTCGGGCAGGCCGTCGACGCCGGTAAATTCGTAGCGATCCTGTTCTTCATAGTATGCCTTTTCATATTCTCGCTGGAATCCTTCAGACGCCACGGCCACTGGAACGTCAGAGCCAGCCTCTTCGCCGTATGCGGAATAGTCTTCGACGCGGCCGGAGTGCTGATAACCCGCTATTCTTTCGACAACTCCCCTGGAATATCCACCACCGAGGGCAACTTCTACCGTGCTGCCGGAGCGCTTATCCTGTTCGCCCTGCTCTCACGTTTCAAACCGTTCCACTTCTCCAGGACGCTGAAGGCGCTCGCGCCCCGCAGCCTGATACTGGTCACGCTGGGCTCGTTCATGGGCACTTATCTCTCCCTGATGCTTTACCTCAACGCGGTCAGGTACGCCGGGACCCTGGCCGCGGTCTCGGGGATAGCCATCACCGGCACGATATTCGCGTCCATCTTCGAATGCGTCATACACAAAAAGGCCCCGTCCCCCTACCTCGCAGTCTCGTTCCTGTTCTTCCTCGGAGGTATGAAGTTCCTTTTCTTCTGATCAATTTGCCACGCGCGCGGCGTATTTAATA
>JAKLEK010000190.1 GCA_022703115.1 Elusimicrobiota bacterium | reverse complement strand
GATAGCCGGACGGATAAAGAACAGGAGGGAGAACGGCTGGATATATATCCAGCCGCGCGACCGCAAAGCCGATAAGCTCGCCCGTAAATTGTCTTCCCGCTGAAACGTCCCCTTCTTCCCGATACTATTTTCCCGGGATATTTTCCCTCGTGAACGGCCCGCGAACGTGACGCGGGCGAGATTGACCCCTGCCACCGGTTCTTATAAACTCAGATCCGGGTTGGGATCATATGGGTCGGGCAAAAAGCGGAAGCCCGCCGGGAAGAACGGTGGGGGGCCGTTCTTCCCGCTTAGCGGGGGCATTCCTGATTTTATCGATTATTGCCGCCGGTTTCGCGCCGGAGGCGGGCGCTCAGGCCGTGGAGCTCGGCGCCGCTGACGATCTTACGGTAATGGGTGGGGACGGTACCGCTCCGGACCCGGACCTGGAGGTCAAAGGGTTCAGCGTCTTCGGCTCCACCCTCCCGGCTTATCCCGGGGTCGCGGCGGCTACGGGGAACGTTTTCGTTAACGGCCGTCTGGGCGTTTCAGCCGGCGCCTATTTTTCCGGAGTCTCTACGTTCGGCGCGGGGCTGGACCTGGCCGGCAATCCGGTCGTGAACGCGGGAACGGTCACCATGGTGAACGTCGTCGTCCTTTACGTAGCGGGGGTCGGCGGACGGCCCAGGGAACCCCGCGCGGGCATGATGATGTTCAACTCCGATCTGCATAAGCCGGAATTCTACGATGGGAATAAGTGGGTGACGTTCCTGACCGTGGACAGCAACTTCACCGCGGCCGGTGGCGCGATCCAGGTGCTGGACGGCTGGAAATACCATGTCCTCGGCGACGGGGATTGCCTGGACGTAGGCGGTTCGCTCAGCCCGGTCATCGAGGTGCTGGTCTGCGCCGGCGGCGGAGGCGGCGGGACCAACGAGCCGGGCGGCGGCGGAGCAGGCGGCTGCGTCTCGGTTTCCACGACTCTCGCCCCCGGCAGGTACTGCGCCTTGGTCGGGGCCGGCGGCGGCATAGCCGGGGAAGGAGGTTCGTCGTCGTTCATCGGGCTGTCGGCTAACGGCGGCGGGCGCGGCGGGACATATTCCGGCGGCGCCTGTTCGACCGGCGGGTCCGGCGGAGGAGGCGGGGCCTCGCAGGCCGGCTGCGCGGGCGTTCCGGGCCAGGGCCATTCCGGGGGCTCGAACTACGGCGGAGGGGGAGGGGCGGGCGCGGACGGAGCCCCTGGAATGGCGGGTTCGGGCGGGACCGGGCTGGAATGGCCGGCCATGTCCGGGGTCCGGTATGGAACAGGCGGTAACGGGTATCCTGGCGCCCAGGTCCCCGGCGCGCCCGGGACCGGAGACGGCGGCGCCTGGAACGCCTGCGGCGGAAGCGGTACGGTAAGGTTGCGTTATCCCTGGAATCCCTGAGGCGGCGTTTCGGCGGGCCGCTGAACGGTTTCAGACCGGCAGCAGTTTCAGATCTTTCCCGCCGCGTGGTATTTTGAAGAGGCCTTCTGAACGGGGGCCGGGCCCGAAGACCCCGCCGTACTCTTTCCAGAACCGGCCGTCGGCCTTCCCTATCAGCACGAAATCATAATCACGGAGGACCGTTCCCCATTCTTTCGGCGGGAGGTCGGCGGTCCAGACGTCGTCGGGTCCGTACGGCTTTCCCAGCGACCAGCCGCCGCCCCGCGTGCTGGTGATCCTCGGGGAAAGTTCATAGGCCATTACCTGCGGCTCGAACCCGTCGCTGCCCTGCCAGATAACGTATATCCGCGAGTCGGCCGGCGTTCTGGCGGAGGCATACGCCGCCTTCGCCTTTATGTCGCGGTGGAGAAGGGTCTTTTCCGGGGGCGTCTTTTTCAGCGCGTTGGCGGCCAGCGTGACGGCCGCGCCCAGGACGAGCGCCGCCGCCGTCAGGAGCGCGCCCCGGGAGGGCGCGGCAGCGGCCGGGAGGCGCAGGAAAAAAGCCGCGGTCGCGAGGCTCCAGCCGAGGAAGAAGGTCCCCATGTAGCGTCCGAACGACGCCAGTTTCATGCCCTCGTAACTGGAGAAGGAGAAAAGATAAAGGAGCAGAAGTCCGCCGGAGTAGACGAAGAATCCGGCCAGCAGCCAGAGATAGACCGCCCGTATCCGGAGGTTTTCCGCCGCCCGCCTTTCCAGCTTCAGCGCGGCGAGCGCGGCCAGGGTAAGTATGATAACTAGAACGACCGGAGGCAGGGTGCGGCCCACCTGTTTGCCGAAAAGGGCTTCGGCGAAATTGAGGGCGGTCTTTACGCCGGTCTCCGCCGAAGGTCCAGAGAATTTCGCGAGCAGTCCGGCCGCTGTTATGCCGGTATCGAAGGTCTTCGCCGCGCCGATCCGCGCCACGTGAGCGTTCCAGCTCCTTGCTGCGGCCAGCGGCGCCAGCAGCAGGGCGGCGCACAGGAAAACAGGTCCCAGGCGCTTTAAGCTTCCGTCCCGGACGCGCAGCGCTATCAGATGGCCGGCGGCCGCCGCGGCGGCCGCTATAAGGGCCAGCACGAGCCCGGCCGCTTTTATAAGCGGAAGGGCGGCGAGGGTGGGGGCCAGCCTAATGAGGGTGCGGCGCGTCCCGTCTTCAGAGAGGAGAGAAGAGGCTATCGCGGCCCCGAACAGGAACCCCAGAACGTGGTCCACGTACAGGCTCTGCGGCCGGTAATTGAAGAAGACCGCCAGCAGGTACGAGAGGGACAGGATGGCGGCCGGCTTCCATGCCCGTTCCCATGTCGTTCCCTGCATAAGAGCCGCGGCGGCCGCGAGCGGCAGCAGGGTCTGTGCGAAGGAGGCCGCGCCTTCCGACCAGCCGGTGAAGCCGGCGGCATAGTACTGGAACAGCGCGGTGCCGGGGGGGTAGTCCTTGAAGCGCAGCGCGCTTTCCAGCGGCGGCAGGGCGCCGCGGGCGAATATCTCCTTGGCCGCCAGTCCCCAGTGAGAGAACTCGTCCCAGTAGGCGAAGCCGCCGCCGGAGAGCGCCGGCCAGAGCAGAGCGGCGACGGCGAAAAAAAGGATCAGACCAGGGTCCGGTACTATCTGACGGCCGGACTTCCGGGCTTTGGCGGCCAGCCCAAGCGCGGCGGCGCCGAGGACGAAGCCGGCTGCCGCCAGGGCGTGGGCGCCGGCATGGAGCGCGCCGGCGAGACTTGATAGATACAGGATAAGGACGGCCGAGGATACGGTGAAGAGCGGGAGCGCCGCGGCCGGCCAGGACGTGGCGAGCGCCAGGAACAGGCAGGGGCCGGCCAGGGAAAGCAGGAAAAGGTACGCGCCCATCACTTCCCGCCCCGTCCGGCCCCGCCGGAGAGCGCCGAGAGCAGCGAGGACGCCGCGAAACGCAGGAATACGGAGTAGATCAGGAAGGAATCCCTTATCGGATGGAAGTGGGAGCTCCGATTGCCGCGTATGTAGACCGTCTCGATCGGGACTTCCCTTATTTCCATGCCCGC
>JAKLEK010000019.1 GCA_022703115.1 Elusimicrobiota bacterium | reverse complement strand
AGGCCGGCCAGGAATTCCGGCGAAGCGGCCGTGCCGATGATTATCCTGGCGGCCCCGGCGTCCAGCCATTCCACCGCGGCCTCATGGGTCCGGATGCCCCCGCCTACCCGGCAGCGGTATTTTCGGACCAGCTTTTTTATAAGGTCCTTGTTCCCCCCCTTGCCCATGGCCGCGTCCAGGTCTATGACGGCGATCTCTCCGGCCACCGAAAAGCGCTCCGCTATGGGAAAAGGATCGCCGGCATCCACGGCTTTCTTCTCCCCGCCGATGAGCTGGACGGCCCTGCCGTCCATTATATCTATGGAAGGTATTATCATTTCCTGACCTCCACTCCGAGCCGGGCCATGTCGAACTTAAGTTCCCGCACGGTATATTCCCCCTCATGGAAAATGGACGCGGCCAGCACGGCGTCCGCGCCGGCCTTGACGGCGTCGGCCATGTGCTCCGGGACCGCGGCGCCGCCGGACGCGATCACGGGAACGTCCACCGCGCCGGCTATGGCGGAAATAAGGGCCAGATCGTAGCCCTGCTTCGTCCCGTCCCGGTCCCAGGAGGTGAGCAGGATCTCTCCGGCCCCGGCTTTGGCCGCGGCCTCCGCCCAGCGCACCGCGTCGATGCCGGTCCTGTTCTTGCCGGACCTGGTCACGACCTCCCAGCCGCCGGAGGCGGCCGAGGCCGCGTCCAGGGCCAGCACCACGCACTGCCGGCCGAACCTCGCGGCGAGCTCTCCCAGTATGGCGGGATCTTCGACCGCGGCGGTATTTATGCCGACCTTGTCGGCGCCGGCGTTAAGGAGCTTGAACGCGGTATCGGCGTTCCTTACCCCGCCGCCCACGCAAAGCGGTATGGAGATGCGGGCCCTGACCGCCCTTACGACCTCTAGCTGGGTGCCGCGGCCCTCGGGCGTGGCGGAGACGTCCAGGATGACGAGCTCGTCCGCGCCGTCCCTTTCGTAGACGGCGGCGAGGTCCGCCGGCACGCCGGCGTCCCTGAGCCCCTGGAACTTCACTCCCTTCACGACCCTGCCGTTGCTCACGTCAAGGCAGGGTATTATCCTCACTGTAAGCATGTCGTACCTGTTTCTCCCAGCCATCTCTTCATAAGCGCCAGCCCCCATTCTCCGGAAAGTTCCGGATGGAACTGGCAGGCCAGCAGAGCGCCGCGCTCCAGCGCCGCGACGAACGGGGCGCCGTGCGTGGTATACGCTCCCCGCCAGCCGGCGGGAACGTTCCTCAGACAGTACGAATTAGCGAAATAGGCGTAACCCTCCGAAAGGAGCCGGCAGCCGGGAGCGGGCGAAACGGTGTTCCAGCCCATGTGCGGAACGCAGAGGCCTTCCGGGAACCTGACCACCTTTTCGGGTATTATCCCGAGGCCGGCGCAGCCGGGGTCCTCCTCGCTCTCCAGACAAAGCAGCTGAAGGCCCAGACAGACGGTCATGGTCGGCCTGCCTTCCTTGAAACGCTTCGTTATGGCGTCCCTGAGACCGAGCCTCTCCAGGCCGTCCATCGCGGCCTTGAACGAGCCCACTCCCGGAAGCACCGCGTGCCCGGCGGCGGCGATCTCGCCGGCGTCGCGGCACAGCTTCGGCCCCGCGCCGAGCCGCTCAAGTGCGGCCAGCATGGAAGCGATATTGGCGGTGCCAGTCTCGATGACCGCTACCACTACAGCACCCCCTTGGTGCTGGGCGTCCTGGAACGCGCCGCCCCCGGCAGCAGCCTTACCGCTTTCCTTAACGCCAGGGCGAGGGCCTTGAAGGCGGCCTCCGCCTTGTGGTGATCGTTCTCCCCTTTAAGCACGTCGACATGAACGGTCATCATGCCGGAAACGGCCAGCGAGCGGATGAAGTGCGTCATATTCTCGGCGCTTATCTCTTTCCCGGTCTCGCCTATGAATTCCCTCTTCAGGCCGAGCTTCACCCCGGCGTACGGCCGGCCGGACAGGTCCACTACGGCCCGCGCCAGCGATTCGTCCATCGGCGCGCAGGCGCAGCCGAAACGCGCTATCCCCTTCTTGTCGCCGAGCGCGTCGTTCATCGCCTTGCCGAGGACCAGGGCGCAGTCTTCGGTGGTGTGGTGGTCGTCCACCTCCAGGTCGCCCTTACAGCGCAGCTCCAGGTCGAAATGCCCGTGATGCGCCAGGGCGGAGATCATATGGTCCAGGAAACCTATGCCGGTCGACACCTTCGCGCCGCCTGAACCGTCCAGGTCCAGCTTCACGCTTATATCGGTTTCTCTGGTCTTCCTGTTCCCTTTGCTCCGTCTCATGGCAGAAGCTCCTTGAGCCCGTTTATGTCCGACAGCACCCGCGAGGCGCCGGCGCCGTACAGGGCGCGCTCCATCTCAGAGGCCGGTTTTCCCGGCGCCAGCACGCCTACCGGCAGCACGCCGGCGCGGCGGGCCGCCTGAATATCGTCCGGGCTGTCCCCGGCCAGCCAGGCGCGGGAAGAACCGAGACGCTTCATGCAGAGCAGCACCGGCTCCGGATCGGGTTTCTCTTTAGCGTCGTCCATTGTCACGACGGCGCCGAAGAGGCCCTTCAGGCCGAACCTTTCCAGGAACTCCTCGGTATCCCGGCGCGGCCTGCCGGTCACCAGGCCCAGCTTGTAGCGGCGTGACAGCCTTTTAAGTGCGGCCTTGTCGGCGATGAGCCGTTCGGTCTCCTTGTAGCCGGGAACGCCTCCGGCGCCCTGATAGAGTTCCTCGAACCTGCGCGTAACCTCGCCCAGGCCGGCCTTTATCCCTTTCGAAAGTATGAGGCTGCGGGTCAGTTTCCAGTCGTTGTTGGTACCGGTCCTGGCCTTGGCGGCGGCCACGTCCCGCTCGTTTATCCCGGCTCCGAACAACCGGGCCGTACGCACGATGGCCCGCAGATAGGAGCGGGAAGTATCCACCAGAGTGTTGTCTATGTCGAAGAGGAGCGCCTGCGGCGAGAGCGTTATGTCCAGGGCCCGGCACAGCCTCCTGAACGCGGCCTCCTCTCCGGGCAGGCTGATGCGCAGGTAATGCTCCAGCCCCTTCTGCCCCGGGAAGGGCCTCACGCAGACCCCCAGCCCGGCGAGAGCTTCCCAGACCCATTGCGAGTCCCTGAACCGGGCCAGCACGAAGTTCCCCTGGGAAGGAAGCGTCTTGACCCCGTGCCCGCGCAGCATGGCCCGCAGCTTCTCCCGCTCGCTCCGTATCCTGGAGACGTAGCGCTTCACGCCGCCGTCCCTGTCCCTGAGCCTTTCCGCGGCCAGCGCCAGGGAGGCGGAGGAAACCGGGTACGGCATGCCTATCTTGCGCAGCCAGCCGACGACTTTGGAGGGACCGGCGGCATAACCGACCCTGAGGCCGGCCAGGCCGTACGCCTTGGAGAGGGTGGTCACGATGACTGCGTTAGGAAGGGAGAGGGCGGCCCTGGCCAGGTCCCCGTCCGCGAAATCGGCATAGGCCAGGTCCACCATGATGAGCGCTCCGGGCGCGCCGGCGGACAGGCGCCTGAGTTCGCGCGGGCTCACCGTGAGCCCGGTGGGATTGGACGGGGAGATGACCACGATCAGGGAAGTCCTGCGATTGACGGCCGACAGGACCTTTTTCACCGGGAACGGGCCTTCCAGCCAGTCCACCGGCCTGACCCGGCACCCTATGAGGCCGGCGTAGATGTTCACCATCTCGTAGGTGGGGAGCGGCAGCACCATCTCGCGCCCGGGCGCCAGCACGGCCCGCAGCACCCGCTCTATGGCGTCGTCGCCGCCGCTGGTGACGAGCACCCTTTCCGCCGGCACGCCGTGCATGACGGCGATATCCTTCTCCAGGCCTTCGGTCCCCACGTACCTGTTTATGTGGCCGGGAGGAAGGTTCTTCCAGACCCGGCGCAGGAAGCCGGGGTCCGGCAGCGGACCTTCGTTCAGGTTCAGCATCAGCTCTACGGGGCAGCGCGGCTTCGGCGAACAATAGGCCGACACCTTACCCACTCCGGGCACGGGTTTTAAGGGCATGGGGATCCCCCTATGGCACTATATGCGCGAGTCTGGTGACGATTATGTCGGTCCCGCCGTGCCTCTTGATCCTCGGGATCAGCACGGGCAGCTGATCGCGGGGCACGGCGACCTTGAGCGCGTAGCCCGCGCCGCCGTAAAGTTCGGCGACGGTGGGTTCGCGCATGCAGGGCAGGATCTTCCTCACGGAATCGAACTTATCCGGCGGGACGTTGACTTCCAGCATGACGCGCTTGCGCGCCTCGAAGACCGACCGGAACAGCATGGCCAGTTCGTCGATGGCCTGCCTTTTCTCCGGGTTCCTGTAGGCCGGCCTGCTGGCGTAAAGCCGAGTGGACGAGGAAGAGATGGTGTCCACTATCGCGAGATTATTGGCCTTGAGCGTGGAGCCGGTGGCCGTGATATCTATTATCATATCGGCGTCCTCCGGAGGGAAGACCTCGGTGGCCCCGTACGAGCGCACGAAGACCGCGTCCAGCTTCTTCTTCCTGATCCACGCCTTGCTCAGGCGCTCGTACTCGGAAGCGATCACCAGCTTCCTGCGCGGCAGCCGCCCGTTCTTCAGAAGGGAGACCGGCGCGGCGGCTACCAGGTCCACTTTGTCGAACCCGGTGTCCAGCACCTCCACCACGTCGAAATCCAGTTCGCGCACCCAGTCGTCGCCGGTGAACCCGAGGTCCACCGAACCGAAGTGCAGCATTTCGGCTATGTTCTGAGGCTTGAGTATCTTTATTTCCAGATGCTCCAGCGAGGAGCTGGGGCGGTAATCGCGCTGCGACGTCCGTATCTTTATGCCGGCGTCGGCCATCAGCTCGAAAATATTCTCTTTCATCCTGCCTTTAGGCAGGGCCATCCTGATCCTGGCGGCTGGCTTGTTCATGGTACGGCCTCCGATATACGCGTATATCTTCAGGAAGAGATAATATCATACTTTTTCCGGCCCGCAGAAGAGGGGGCGGCGGAAAAAGCGCGGAAGATCAGAGTTCGCAGGCGGCCTTGTCGAAACGGATCTCGGAGCTCTCGCCTATATTTATCTGCTCGCGTCTTCCTATGATGGACGCGCCGGGCCCGACCAGGGAACGGGTCAGGCTCATGTTCATTATGACGGCGTTCTCGTTGATGATGGAGTCGGAGATTATGGAATGATCGGCGACCGCTCCGCATCCGATAGAGGCGTTGGGGCCGATGATGGAGTTGGAAACGCGCGCGCGCGGAGAGATATAGACCGGTTCTATGACCACGCAGCCGGGCGCGCGGTAGGCCGGCTTCTTCCGGCTCAGAATATAGCGGTTGGTCTCCAGGAGGGTCTCGGGCTTGCCGCAGTCGTACCAGCCCTCTATGGGGACGGGACGAAAACGGTGGCCGCCTTTGAGCATGAGCGCCATGGCGTCGGTGAGCTGTATCTCGCCCCGGGTGGTCCGGCCGGACTTCACCAGCGAATCGAGGGCGTCGAAAAGCCGGCGGCTGTCCCTGAAGGAATAGATGCCCACTATGGCCAGGTCGGAGGCGGGTTTAAGCGGCTTCTCCACCATGCCGGTTATCCTGCCGCCCTTTATCTCCACTACCCCGAACCGGCGCGGGTCTTCCACGGCCTTTACGGCTATGCAGTCTTCGGGACCGCGCGTGAATTTGCGGAGGTCGGCCGAGATTATGGTGTCGCCCAGCATTACGAGCGCAGGGCCCTGGACGGCGGAGCGGGTGAGCCAGATGGCGTGACCGAGGCCGCGGGGTTCTTCCTGCGTCACGTAGCTCACGTCCAGGCGCGGGTACTTGCCGGAGACGTAGGCCTTTATCTTATCTCCCATGTTGCCGATGACCATGACGATCTTTTTGACGCCGGCTTCGGAAAGTTCGTCCAGGATGTGGCCTATTATGGGTTTGTCGCCCACTGTCAGGAGGACTTTGGGGTAGGTGTGGGTGTGCGGTCTGAGCCGGGTCCCGGCCCCAGCCACCGGCACGATGGCCGTGAATTCGGCAGCGGTCATGATCTTCTCCCTCTGCGGCGCACCCCGCTCCGGATCCCGGCCTTCATTACAGAGTTGGAGCGTACGGCGCCGTCGTATCCGTAAGACTATAACAAAACGGAAATGAAAAGCAAAACCAGAACGGCGGCTGAGGCCGCGGCGAAGCGGTATTCCCCGGCGCGGCCGTACCCGTAGGCCAGCATCGCCACGCGCGCCGCTGGCGTCATTATAAGGAGGAACGCCCCGGCCCTGAGGAAAGATCCGGCGCCGTCTGAACCGGACATCCTCAGAAAAAAGCCTATGGCGAAGGCGGTCAGGCACAGGCCGATGCCGGCCTGCAGGGTACGCTGTATAAGCTTACCAAGTGAGCGGTCCGAACGTTCTTTCATAAGGCCGTCCACAGCATTTTTACCGCGACCGCCAGGACGAAGACCGAAAAAACGGCCTGTATCCTCCCGGCCGGGGCCCTGTAAAGGACCTTTATCCCCGCGAAAGAGCCGATAAGGACGCCGACCACTATGGGCGCCGCCAGGTCCGGGTCCAGATAACCGCGTCTGAAATATATGAAGGCGCTCGCGGCCGCGGAAACGCCTATCAGGAAGTTGCTGGTGGCGGCCGCCGCTTTCATCGGGACCCCGCATACAAGCGTCATCACCGGCACCTGTATTATTCCGCCTCCAAGCCCCAGAAGCCCCGACAGGCCGCCGGCGAAAAACGAGAGGATGGACGCCGGCGCCAGGTTCCTGACCCGGTAAGGGACGCGGGAATCCCGGGACGGGTCGAAGAAGTCCGAGTCCATGGCTCCGGCCGGACCTTCCGGGCCTTCGGCCGGGGGAACGGCCGCGGTCCCGCCGGAGGACCGGCTCTTGAGCAGCATGGCGGCCGCCACCGGAAAAAGCGCCAGAGCGAACGTTATCTGCAGGACCCGGTGGGAAATCGAGCCGGAGGCCAGCGCCCCGCATATGGACCCGGCCGCGGTGGTCACCTCCAGCGTGACGCCGAGGCGCATATTGGCCAGACCGCGCTCGACGTTCACCGAAGCCACCGCGCTGGAAGCGGCGACGATGGCCGCGAGCGACACGGCTATGGCCTGATGCATCGGCACCCCCAGGGCCAGGACCAGGACCGGGACCACGAAGATCCCTCCGCCCACGCCGAGAACGGAACCGATAAGGCCTATCGCGGCGCCGAACGGCGCCAGGAGCAGCGGATTGGGATCGCCTGGGAGCGGCATGGGAGAGAGACCGCGGGGCTCAGTTCCCCCCTCCGGAAAGCCATTTTTCGGCTTCGCGGGAGCCGATATCGAAGGCGCGGACGCATTTGGCCCCGTCGAATTCGAGTATCCCGAGGTCCAGGTCCTCGGGAGGGCGGAAGTAGTGCACGGCCGGCGCCGAGCGGATGAAGACCCGGGATTCGTATATCTTCAGGGTATGGAGGGCGAACATCCTGCGGGCCTTGGACTCGAAATGGCCCAGCAGGCCGTTCGCGGGGAAATCCAGGTCCTCGTCCCTGGAATTACCGATCATGACGATGCTCTTGCAGCCCTCGAACACGTTCAGGTTTATGTTGGCTATGCCTATCACTCCGCCGTCCACCAGATGGTAGGTGCGGCCCCGCTCGGTGACCTCCACCGGCGGGAAGATACTGGGGATCGCGCAACTGGCGACAAGGGAATCTATGAACGAAAGGTTCTGCGCCCGGGCGGCGCCGTCGAACCTGGTAATATAGGGCAGCCTGGTCTCGACCGCGTGGCTTATCACGTAGAACTTTATATCCCGGCCGAATCCGGCTCCGCTCCTGGAGAGCCATGAATCCAGGAAAGCGTACAGCGGCTTATTGGAGAACATGTACATCCTGGATATGTGTTTCTGGAGCAGGAAACCCAGGGTCTGGAGGACCCCGGGACCGTGGTGGGAATAGAGCTCCAGCGGGATATTGTTGTAACCAGGGCGCACGGAAAGCAGCCGGCCGGGGGTCAGGCCGGCCCAGATATCCCGCATCTCCCCGGTCTTGTTATAGCAATAGCCGGCGCCGTTAAGCGAACCGACGCTGAACCCGGCCACGGCGTCGAACGTCAGGCCGGCCTCCACGAGCCGGGCCAGGACGCCCGATTGCCAGCTGCCGAGCGCGCCGCCCCCGCACAGGAACAGTCCCGCGGGTCTTTCAAGACGTCTCATTTTCCCTGAACACCCCAAAAAGTAATAGAATTACCCTGATATTGTAGCACAACCGGCGCCGCGGCCGTGAACGCGGACATGGACGGGGACTTTCACATGGACGGATACATCACCGTAGGCGGACTGACGCTGATAATGGCCCTGACCCTGGCCCTGCCTTTTTCCGTAAAGAAGATCGAGGAAGAACTGGAAGCGTTCCTCCTCATCATGGGGATCTCGGCAGTGACCATATCCGGGGTGTGGAGCGCGGCCCTGATAGAGGAAGCCCTTCTGGAGCCGGTGAAGATAACCCTGGCGGTGTTCATCCTGGGCTTCGCCTTCAGGCTGGCCAGGCCGCGTTTCAAGGCCTGGCTCGAAAGACTGATCGGCGCGATCGGGCTGCGCCTGACGCTTTTCTCCGTCATTCTCCTGCTGGGCTTCGGTTCCGGCGCGGTCACCGCCATTATCGCCGCCCTGGCGCTGGCCGAAGTGGTCGGCATACTCAAGCTCGAAAGGAAGACCGAAATAAGGGTGGTGGTCTACGCCTGTTACGCTATCGGCCTGGGAGCGGCGCTGACCCCGCTGGGCGAGCCGCTGTCCACCATCATGGTCGCCAAGCTCAAGGCCCCGCCGCATAGCGCCGATTTCTTCTATCCGCTGAAGCAGCTGGGCGCGCTCGTGATACCGGGAGTGCTGCTCACCGCCTTCTGGGGATCCCGGCTCCCGGCCGATAAGGCCGCCCTCGGCGGACCCGGACTGGCCTCCGGCCCCGCGGAAACCCCCGCGGGCATAGCGGCCAGGAGCGCCAGGGTCTACGTTTTCGTAGCGGCGCTCATCTTTCTGGGCGCCGGCCTGACGCCGCTGGCCGAACGTTTCATCCCGGCCATGCCGCTCTGGGCCCTGTATTGGGCCAATTCTCTCTCCGCCGTCCTGGATAACGCCACCCTCGCGGCGGCGGAGCTGGTGCCGGCGATGACCGACAGGCAGGTGAAGTTCGTGATAATGGGCCTGGTCGTCTCGGGCGGCGCGCTGATACCCGGCAATATACCCAACATCATAAGCGCCGCCAAGCTGAACATCCGGTCCGGAGAGTGGGCCAGGGCCGCGATCCCTTACGGAGCCTTCCTGATGACCGCCTATTTCGCCCTGATGACTATATTTGTAAAATAAAACGGACGACCCGGAGGAACCTCAATTATGGAATGGAAATGGCGGACGATAATAGAACCGTTCAAGATAAAGAGCGTGGAGCCGCTGGGCTTCACCACCAGGGAGGAACGGCTTCGCATCCTTGAAGCCGCCCACTACAACCTCTTCAACATCAGGGCCGAAAAGATACTGATAGACCTCCTGTCCGACAGCGGCACCGGCGCGATGAGCGCCGCGCAGTGGGGAGCCCTGATGCAGGGCGACGAGTCCTACGCCGGCGCGCGCAGCTACTACAATTTCGAGAACGAGATCCGTTCCCTGACCGGGTTCGCCGAAATAATCCCCGTCCACCAGGGACGGGCGGCCGAAAAGATCCTGTTCACCCTCATCGGCGGAAAAGGCAAGTACGTGGTCTCCAACTCCCATTTCGACACCACCCGCGCCAACGTCGAATTCTCCGGCGCGGCGGCTATGGACTTCCCCTGCCGGGAGGCGCTGGACTTCGAACGGCCGGCGCCCTTCAAGGGGAACGCCGACCTGCGCGCGATGGAAAAGTTCATAAAGGAAAAAGGCGCGGGGAACATACCTCTGTGCATAATGACCGTCACCAACAATTCCCTCGGCGGCCAGCCGGTATCCATGGAGAACCTGAAAGGCGCCCAGGCCCTGTGCCGGAAGTACGGCATTCCCATGTTCCTCGACTGCGCCCGTTTCGCCGAGAACGCCTACTTCATAAAACTGCGCGAGAAAGGCTACGGCGGCATGCCGGTGCGCAAGATCGCCGAAGAGATGTTCGAGCTCGCGGACGGGACCTGGATGAGCTCTAAAAAGGACGCTTTCGCGAACATGGGCGGCTTCCTGGCTATGAACAACAAGGATTGGGCCTCCCGGGCCCGCCAGATGCTCATCCTGACCGAGGGCTTCGCCACCTACGGCGGCCTGGCCGGACGCGACCTGGAAGCCATCGCGGTAGGCCTCAGGGAAGTGCTGGACGAGAACTATCTGCAGTACCGGCTCCGCTCCGCGGAATACCTGGGGACCGGCCTGACCGGGCACGGCATACCGATCATAAATCCCCCCGGAGGGCACGGGGTATACATAAACGCGAAGAAGCTCCTGCCGCACATAAGGCCGCAGAACTTCCCGGGGCAGAGCCTCGCCTGCCGGCTTTACCTGGAAGGCGGCATCCGCGCCTGCGAGATAGGCACGCTGATGTTCGGGCGCAGGGACGCCGCGGGGAAATTCCTCCCGGCCCCCATGGAACTTGTGCGCCTCGCCATGCCGCGGCGCGTCTATACGCAGAGCCATATCGATTACGTGATAGAGGTGCTGGGCGCCATAGCGAAGGACACCGGTTCCATGAAAGGCCTGGACGTAGTGGAGGCCCCGGCGGCGCTGGCGCATTTCACAGCGAAGCTCAGACCGGCGGCCGAGGAGAACCGGCCGCGCAAACATCATGTTCAAAAAACGACGATTCGATAAAGGCGGCCTCAGAAGGGAGATCGAGTCCGTGGTGGGCGGGGAGAACCTGTTCACCGACGAAGCCGAACTCCTCATGTATTCCTACGACGCCGGCATGGCGAGGGCCAGGCCGGAAGCGGTCATACGGTTCACTTCCACGGACCAGGTGGCCCCTGTGGTCAGGGCCCTCTACTCGGAGGGGATCCCGTTCCTGCCCAGGCTCGCGGGGACTAACCTCTCCGGCGGGACCATCCCGCTGAAAGGCGGGGCGATACTCAACCTTTCGCTGCTGAACAGGATACGCCAGATCGACACCGCAAGGCGGATAGCCCTGGTGGAACCGGGCGTGGTCAACATGCGCCTTCAGCAGGAACTGGACAAGTTCGGTTTCTTTTACGCGCCGGACCCGGCCAGCCAGAAGGTATCCACGATAGGCGGGAACATAGGCGAGAACGCCGGGGGCCCTCAGTGCCTCAAATACGGAGTGACCTCCGACAACGTGGAGCAGCTGGAAGTCGTGACCCCCGAAGGCGACGTCCGGATATGGGGTTACCGGGACCCCGGACCGGACCTCATGAGCCTGCTCATAGGATCGGAAGGGACCCTGGGGATAGTCACCCGGGCCTGGCTCAAGATAATGGAGAAACCCAGGTTCGTAAAGACCGCCGTCGCCGCTTTTCCCTCGATAGAGAACGCGATCGAGGCGGTCACGAAAATAATCGGCGCGGGCATAGTGCCGCGCGCGCTCGAGGCCATGGACAAAGTGTCCCTTAACGCCGCCCTGCGCGGAGCGGCGGGCTCGGCCGCGAAAAAGACCCATTACCCTCCCGGCACCGAAGCCATACTGCTGATCGACGTGGACGGGGCGGGAGACAGGAAGACCGCCTCCGAACTGCGCGAGATAGCCTCCATCTGCAAGGCCTCTTTCGCCCTGGCCGTTAACACCGCCGAGGACCAGGCCGAGCGCGACGCGCTGTGGCAGGCCCGCAAGGGCGCCTATCCGGCCATGGCGCGGCTCGCGCCGAACGTCATGGTGGAGGACGGCGTCGTCCCGAGGCCCGTGCTGCCGGCGGCGCTCAGGGAAACCAGGGAGATACTCTCGAAGTACAAACTTAACGCCGGCCTCATTTTCCACGCCGGGGACGGTAACCTCCATCCCAACGTCATCTTCGACGAACGGGACCTTCAGGAGGTCAAGCGGGTGAAAAAAGCCGGCTATGAGATCCTGCGGAGCTGCATCCGGCTCGGAGGCTCCATTTCAGGCGAGCACGGGATCGGGGTGGAGAAACGGGTCGCGATGAACTGGATGTACGACTCGGCCGCGCTGGACCTTTTCGGCGCGATAAAGACCGCTTTCGACCCGAAGAACCTCGCCAACCCCGACAAGATCTTTCCCGTGGCGGAAGACCGCCGGGCCGGGCCGCCATCGCTGAAGCCGGGACTCCTGGGCGAGGCCGCTTCGGCCCTGCTGAACGAATTGAAGCTTCGCGGGGAACGCGGAGAGCAAAGCGCCGTCATGGGCCGCGGTTCGCGCGGCGCGGTCCCGCCGGACGCTAAGCGGCGGTACAAGACGCTGGACACCACCCCCCTTAACAAGATACTTGAACTGGACCAGGCCAATTTCACTGTCCGTGCCGAGGCCGGGGTGCCGGTCAGGGAACTGCGCAAATGGCTCAAGAAAGCCGGGCTTTCCTCCGGCCTCCCCGACATGGAAGGCACGCTGGGCGGCCTCATCGCCTCCAAGGCCTGGCCCCCCGCGCGGGACATCCTGCTCGGCATGGACGTGGCGATGGCCGACGGCTCCATGCTCTCGTTCGGGGGCAAGACGGTCAAGAACGTGGCCGGCTACGACGTCATGAAGCTTTTCTGCGGCTCCATGGGAGCCTACGGGGTGATACTGACGCTGACACTGCGCACCTCCTTCGAAGGGACGCGGGAGAAGGCCGAGCAGGACCCCCTTTCCGCGGCCGGCCCGGAGTTCAGGCCGGACGAATATCACACGAGGCTGAAAAAGGCGTTCGACCCGCGGAACCTGCTCAATCCCTGGATATACGGGGAACGCGGGACGTGAAGCGCGGAGGGCAAGGGACGAAGATGGACCGCGGATCGTAAAGGCCGCTTTTCCCGCCCGCCGCCCGTCGCTGTCCGTTCTTCGCGCTTTGCGCCATACTTCTTATGACCAAATACGACATCAACGAGCTCTACGACCACACGCAGGAACCCTTCCACCTGAAGCGCCTGCTGACGGACCTGGGGGAACGCACCCTTTACGACGCCGTCTCGCAGTGCAACCGGTGCGGATACTGCGAAACAGTATGTCCCACGTATATGCTCACCGGCCGCGAGCCGCTCTCGTCCAGAGGGCGCAACCAGTTCCTGCGGATGCTCCTGGAAGGACGGACCCGCGACGTTTCCGCGGCGGACGAATCCTTCTCCACTTGCCTTCTCTGCGGCGCCTGCTCGGACGTATGTTACGCCAAGGTGCCCACGCCCGACCTGGTCCTGGAAGGCCGGCGGGCGAAGGACGGGTACGGCCGAGGCCTGGCGGCCAGGCTCGCCGTGGACCTGCTGCTGAACAGGCGGATGTTCTTCGAACTTCTGCTTAAAGCCGGCTATCTGCTGAAGAGACTGAAGCTCGCGGCGCTCGCCGACAAGCTCGGGCTCTACGATTTCCTCGGCATGCCCGCGGTAGGGGAGGCTCAGGCCTCGGTCGGAGCGCCGCTCAGGTTCCTGCGGGAGATCCTGCGCAAGGACCCGGCGCTGAGCCCGCGGGGTAAGGACCGCATAGCCTGGGCCTATTTCGCACCATGCGGCCCCAACTACGCTTTCACCGAAGTGGGCCTGGCCACCGTGTCCCTGC
>JAKLEK010000189.1 GCA_022703115.1 Elusimicrobiota bacterium | reverse complement strand
CGGCCGCTTTGCTCTCGGCCTTCGCGCCGGGGCCCGGCCCGGTCTTCGAGGTGCGCTCCCGTCACGCGGGATACCGCAGGGCCTTCCAGGCGCCGGGGCGCGGCCGCTTCGCCGGCCTGAAGGCGGCGGTGCTGGTTGACTCGCGCACCGCCATGGCCGCGGAAGTCTTCGCCGCCTCCCTCAAAGAGCTGGCCGGGGCGGTCATAGTCGGGGAGACTACCATGGGGGACGTCTCCCTGACCAGGATATTCAGAGCCGGACGAGGGGCCGGGCTCCAGCTGACGGTGGCCAGGCTGTTCCCCCCTTCGGGGACCGAGCTGGAGGGAAACGGACTGGAGCCGGACCTCCGGCCGGCCGCCGGCCCGCAGGAGGCGGAAGCCGCCAGAGCCGACTGGTCGGCCTCCGGAGAAACGGCCCTTATGAGGGACCCGGGTTGGAGAAAGGCGCTGGGGACCGGGGAGTGAATTCGCGCCTTCGCCATACGCTTGACAGGTCAATATCTGGGTCTTGACAAACACTTCTCATCTGCTATAATATACACGGAAGTTGTGTCAGGAGTGCGGTTCTCTCGACGGAAGCGGTCGTTGCGCGGAGGTGTTGCGGTGCTGTCCCGTTAGAGGCGCGGTCAGCAAGCTGGTAGGAGTGTCGGGTGCGGTCGCGGTGTCAGTGACGGTGAGCGTGCGTCGGTGTAGCGGGTGCGCGAGCGCGGTCGTTGGCAGCGTCGGTGGCGGTATCCGGTGCGCCTCTAACGGGACAGGCGGTTTCGGCGGGAAAACATCAGAGTCACGATAATAGCAAAGCCGGTTATAAGCCGGCGGCGCAAAGCTATGACCCGCTAAGTGACGCGGGAGTCAGGCTGCCGAAGATAAAGAACGGGCCGGCGACGGCTTTGCGTGTCGCTGGCCGGCATAACGGATCTAATGCCGTTTTGGCCGTCTTCGGGTTCGGTGAAGATGACCAAAGCGGTTTTTTTATTGCCCCGGAAGGCGGGCGGAGGGGGGCGGACTTATGTCGCGTCGGCGCGCGGAGGGGCGGTTATGACATTATTCTTCCCGGACCGAACAAGAAACAATTCCGTAATAAGTCACTTATATAATAAAATATTGAATAGTTCAGTAAAACTGATAAGGGGATCCGCTTTGCCTTTTTTAGCCTCTGTCATATTCTGGATAGGTTTTGTTTTTCCCTCCCCGCTCAACTCGGCGGACGGCAGCCCCGTTCTCTCCGGACCCAGGACCGTGGAACTCATGAGAAGCCGGAAACCCGGCGACAGGCATGAGGCGCTGGAACGGATGAGGCGGGGAAAGGACAGGGTCAAGACCGAGGAACTGAATTCGGCTTTTTCCAGGGAGACCGACCCGGTGCTGAAGACCGGGATGCTCAGGATAATGGCCGCCTCCTCCGGAGCGGAGCGGGACCTCATCTCGGCGCTTAAGAACGACCCATCTTTCACGGTCAGACAGTCCGCCGCCCAGGAACTGGGCAGATACGCGCGCTCTCCGGCCGTAGTGGCGGCCCTTTCCGAGGCCCTGAGAAAAGATAATGCGCTCGAAGTCCGGACGGCCTGCGCCCTCTCCCTGGCCTTCTCTGACACCCCGGAGGCGGACGACGCGCTGGACCTGGCCTCGAAGGACCGGGCTCCGGACCTCAGGAGACAGGCGGCTTTCAGCCTTAAACGGCATAAGAGCGCCAAGGCCGCGGCGGCGCTTAAGCGGCTCGCCAGGGACCCGGACGCTTCGGTCAGGTCTATGGCTAAAAAGTAGGCGTTTTCGATATTGGAGTCGGCGGTTCCTTGTCGTGATAGCGGCTTACGCTTGATATGACGACGGCGAAAAAGGCGTTAAAAACGATAACCGGTCCTGTCGGCGGGGGAAAAACTTCCTCCGCGCGCGCTTTTACGTCCCGCCGCGTCTGCGTGCCGGGCCTCGCCGCTTTCCTGTTCGCTTTGATACAGCTGTCGCTGCCGGCGCCTCGCGCGCATGCCCTTACCGAAGGCAACCTGGTATACAGCGGCGCGGACGTGCGCCCGGTCTATTCCACCTACACCGTGTCCGGCTGGAGCCAGCCTTATCTGGCCACGGAGACGGCCAGCTCCGGGGACCTGGAGAAAGGCGTCCCGACCTATGTGGTCATCAAATCGGCCCCCTCCTGGAGCGCCAGGCCGAACGAGAAGATAATGATGGTGCTGGATACCCAGTGCCGCCTTACCGCGCAGGTCTGGAACGGCAGCGCCTGGGGGCCCAGCGAGGTCATACAGGGCGATTTCACCGACACCGAAAAGGGCACTTTCGGCCGCGGCTCCTACCGGTATTTCGATTTCGCGTTCTACCGGGACGGTTCCGGGAACGACAAGGCCATAGTCGTGTTCCCCAACGCGGCTTCGACAGCGGATTATCAGGAGCTGAAGTACAAGACCTGGGACGGAAGTGCCTGGGACTCCGAAGAGACCATCTTCGGCTACAACGGGGACAATAACGGGCCTGTGGCCCGCTGGATCAGGATGGAAAGCGCCCCCCTGGTAACGCGCAGTACCGAGGTGGTGATGGTGGTGCTGGACAGCCGCAGCGACATAACCGGCAGGGTCTGGGACGGTACCGACTGGGGAGGCAACGGCGTCAGGGAACAGACGATGACGACGACCTCGGAGGCCAACACCCTGCGGACCTTCGATATCGCTTATGAGCAGCTCTCCGGCAAGCTCCGCGCCTGGTATTCCAGCGGCGGAAACACTCCGCAGGGCGCCACCTGGAACGGAACCACCCAGCTCTGGGACAACACCTCCCCCGACGGCCCCAATATGGGCTCCGATCAGTACAACTACCTGGCCGTTCCGCAGTCCGGCAGCGACCGAATAGCCTTGATGTGCAAAGAAAACGGCACTTACCAGTTCAGCGCCGGGGTATGGGACGGCAGCGCGTGGCAGAACTGGACCGACAACCTCCCGGCCGCCGCCGCTCCCCTGCTGACCAATACCGACCCGCAGGGCTATTCCTTCGGCGGCGCCTGGACCAACAACAATAAGTTCGTTCTGGCGTATCTGCGCAACAACGTCCAGAATGCGCTGCGGACTAAAGTATGGACGGCCGGGGTCGGCTGGGGGGGGGAGAACACCGGTCCCAATATCCTGGCGCCGATATCATATTTCGACGCCATGGTGGTCGCCGCGACCTCCACGGTCTCGGACGTCGCGCAGATAGCTTTCACCTCCAGGGAGTTGTTCCAGACCACGGCCAGCGGCACCCGCGAGGAACAGAACCTTTTCCGCATCGAGTTCAACGCGCAGACCGCGGCGTTCGGTTCCGTGGAAAGGCTGTCCAAGGACGCGACGCTGGACTACTATCCGCCTTACGATTTCTCGAACGATATGTTCGCGTTCGCCAGGTATTCTCCGCGGTTGAACATGCGCACTTACGGTTCCGGCGGGTTCAGCCAGGAAACCTACGCTCCGGAC
>JAKLEK010000188.1 GCA_022703115.1 Elusimicrobiota bacterium | reverse complement strand
ACGTCTCCCTCGAGGACGAACTGATGCGGCTGTTCGGTTCCGAGCGCATTTCCGTGATAATGGAGAAGCTCGGCATGGAGGAAGGCGAGGTCATCGAGTCGGGCCTGGTGAGCCGGCAGATCGAGGGCGCGCAGAGGCGCGTGGAGGGGATGAATTTCGACGCCCGCAAGCAGCTGCTCGATTACGACAACGTGATGAACAAGCAGCGCCAGGCCGTATACGAACTGCGCAATTTGATCCTGGACGGCGCCGAGATAGCGCCCCGGGTGAAGAGCATGATGCGGGAGGCCGTGGAGGAGCAGCTGGACATGTACGCTCCGCCGGAGCAGTCCTCCCAGCTCTGGAACATGGAGAACCTGAACATCTATCTCGTCAGGGTGTTCGGTTTCAAACTGGAATACGACGGCGACGCTCTCCTCGCCATGCAGCGCGAGGCCCTGCTGGGCGACATTATGGAGAGGGCGGAGAAGGCCTACGCGGCCCGGGTGGAAGAGTTCGCCGAGCGCGGCCTGGATTTCACCGAGATGCAGCGGGTGCTGCTGCTGCAGATAATCGACCATATCTGGAAGAACCATCTCTACGAACTGGACCATCTTAAGAAAGGCGTAGGCCTGCGGGCGTACGGGCAGAAGGACCCGCTGATAGAGTACCAGAAGGAGTCCTACTCCATGTTCGAGAAGATGCTCGCCCGCGTCCGGGATGAGATGGTCGCCTACGTCTTCCGTGTCAAACTGCCGCCGGTCGTGGCCCGGCGCCCCGAGCCGGTCGGCGCGGCCGCCGGGTCCGCCCAGGCGCGCGGCGGCGCCTCCGCCGGAGGCGCGGCGTCCGATAAGAAGCAGCAGGGGCGCTACGCCAACCTCAAGGTCGGCAGGAACGATCCGTGCCCCTGCGGTTCAGGCAAGAAGTATAAGAAATGCCACGGCATCAACGGCTAGGCGCGTGCGGCGCGGCGGGCGGTGACGATAACGGCCTTTCCCTAGCGCGTATCTGCGCGCTCGCGGTCCTTTCCTCCGTTCTGCTGACGCTCAGTTACCCCAAATTCGGCCAGGGCTGGCTGGCCTGGGCCGCCATGGCCCCCTTCTCCCTCGCGGTCTGGCGGGCGCGTTCGCTCCGGTCGGCCGCAGCCGCCGGCCTGACGGCCGGTTTCTGCTTCTACGCGGCTATCCTGTACTGGATCTATCCGACCATGCGCGCCGGCGGGGTATCGGTTCCGCTTTCACTCTTCGGCCTGGCGGCGCTCAGTCTAGTGATGGCTCTGGAGTTCGCGCTGGCCGGGATCTACGGCTTCTGCCTGAAGCCGGCCGGGGACCGTGCCTGGCCGTACCTCTTCGCGCTGGGCTGGGCGCTGCTCGAATACGGCAAGCAGGCCCTCAGCATGAAAGCGGTGTGGTTCCCGTGGTTCATGCTCGGCTACACCCAGTGGGAATATCTCCCGCTGATCCAGATAGTCTCCCTGACCGGGGTCTGCGGCCTCGGCGCGGCCGTCTGCTTCTCCGGGGCCCTGTCGGGCGTTCTGCTGCTGCCTGGCCGCGGTATCCGGGAAAAAGCGCCGCTTTTCGTTCCCGCTCTCGCGGTGTTCGCTCTGTTGTGGGGTTACGGCCGGCGCGAACTGTCTAAGGCCGAGGCCGTGAAGCCGGACGGATATATAGAAGCCGCCCTGCTCCAGCCCTGCATAAACGAATACGAGAAGTGGGACGAGAGCAGGGCCCGAGGCATACAGGACAGGCTCGAGGCCATGCTCGGCGGGCTCGGTTCCCCGGATCTTATAGTGTGGCCGGAGAACGCCCTGCCCGGCTGGATAGACGATCCGGCGTACTCCGGGTGGCTAAGGCGGCTGTCAAAGGGAAGGAAGAGCTGGAATCTGGTCGGTTCCGTCTCGCGCGGGGACGGGAAGCATGTGTCGGCTTTTCTGCTGGACGAGAACGGCGAGATAAAGGCGTCCTACGACAAGAGGCGCCTGGTGCCGTTCGGAGAATACGTGCCGCTGCGGGAGCTTATCGGCGGCTTCGTCGCCCCGGTGGCCGCGCTCGGAGAATTCACGGAGGGACCGCTGAGACAGGAACTGTTCGCGGTCAAAGGCTTCAGGCTGGGGGCGGCCATCTGCTACGAATCACTTTTCCCTTCCCTGTTCGTGGCCGACGCCGAGGCCGGGGCGGACCTTTTCTTCAATATTACCAACGACGGCTGGTATCTGGACACGGCCGCGCCGCATCAGCACTTTCTGGCCAACATCTTCCGGGCCGTGGAGACGCGCCGGACCGTGATGCGCGCCGCCAATAACGGCATCTCCGCGGTCATAGACCCGTGGGGCCGGGTGCTGGCAAAAAAAGACCTGAACGAAGAGGGAGCGCTCTCGGCGCGGGTCCCGGTCTATTCCGGTTCCTCGCCATCGTTCTATGCCTCCCGCCGAGGCAGGATCGCCCTTGGCTTTGCCGCCGTTTCGGCCCTTTTAATTTCCGTCCTGGTGCTTCTGAGAACATGCCGATCCCGATAGTCTTCTCCGATAAATACACCGTCAGGTCCCCAGGCCACGTGTTCAGGGCCGGCAAATTCGAGGCCGCTCTGCGCCTGCTTTTGAAGGAGCGTATCATCCGCCGCTCCGAAGTGCTGGAGCCCCGCCGGCCCTCACGGGCCGACCTGTTGCTGGCGCATACCCCGGCCTGGGTGAAGAAGATACTTGGCGGCGGCCTGACGCCGGAGGACTCGGCCCGGGCCGAACTAGAGCTTACGCCGGGAGTGGTGGAAGCGCATCTTATGAACGTGGGCGGCACCATTCTGGCCGCGCGGCTGGCGCTGAGGACCGGGTTGGGCATTAACTGCGGCGGCGGAGCCCATCACGCTTTCTCCGGGCACGGCGAGGGCTTCTGCCTGCTGAACGACATAGCGGTGGCCGTCAATAAACTTCGTTCCGCCGGCAAGGTGAAAAGGGCGCTGATAATAGACCTGGACGTGCACCAGGGCAACGGGACCGCAGAGATCTTCCGCGGCGACAGGGACGTGTTCACCTTCTCGGTGCATCAGCGCGGCATCTATCCGGAGAAACGTGTCCGGGGGTCGCTCGACCTGGAGCTGCCGCCCGGCGCGGGGGACAAGGCCTACCTGTCCCTGCTCGACAGGAGTCTCCCGGGGGTTTTCAGGCGCTCGCGGCCGGATCTCGTGGTCTACAACGCGGGGGTGGACGTTTACAAGGGGGACCTGCTGGGCGGGCTGAAGCTTACCACGGCCGGAGTCCGCCTGCGCGATGAAAAAATTTTCCGGGAGTGTTTCGCCCGCAATTTGCCTACGGTGGTCGTGCTCAGCGGCGGCTACGCCGCCAGGCTTTCGGATACAGCGCGCCTGCACGCCAATACCATCAAAGCCGCTATCCTGCTGAAGAGAAACTTGCATTAACTCCGCCGAAAACCGTATCGGCTGAAGACCGGCGCTCTTAGTGCCCGCTTTTTTATTTATTAT
>JAKLEK010000187.1:1507-3459 GCA_022703115.1 Elusimicrobiota bacterium | reverse complement strand
GCTCCATCCTTAGCAGGCCGCGTATCGTGGTCCGGTCCTCGCCTCCGGCGGAATAGATCTCCACCTGGAAGGGAACAAGCAGGCAGTAGCCGGACCCGTTCCCGAAAGCCACCGGTTTCTGGGAAGAGAGTGCGGCCGCCGCGCGGGAGTCCGGAGCCGGCCTGGCGTCCTCCTCGACCTCGAAACACGCTCCGCCGCCGCGGCGCATCAACAGACGCAGCAGGGAATTCTTCTCGTCGTGATAATAGAAAGATACCCGGTCCGCCGCCATAAGCCTGGCGGAGGATTCCAGCAGACCCTTCAGGAAGGCTTCCCGGCTGACGAAAAAATCCGGGTTATCCCTTTCGGCTCCGCTCAATGCTCGCTTCGTTCTTTTCATCCTGGTACGCCGCCGGCCGCTCACCGCGTTCCTTACGCCTTACTTTTCACGGCCTCTGTTCAGTACAACGAGAGCAGATAGTCTATCTCCCCCTGAGCGATTATGAGCTCCTTCACGAAATCTTCCCGCGACCAGGCCTGTCTGGCTATCCTGAGTTCGGCGTGCCAGAGCGCCCTGTCCAGCAGCAGCTCGGCGGTAGGGTATACCGCAGTGCCCGCCGGCTCGGCCGGGGAGGAGAATATCCGCCTCCATACTTCCCCGTAACGGACATGTTCCAGGGTCTCGTCCAGCGCCGGCTTCAGGCAGGGGAAAACCCCGAACGCGGCCGAGAAAGAGCGGCAATTATCCGGCGAGAGCGCCCACTTCAGGAAAAGTCCTGCCTCTTTCAGGCGGTCGGAGGAGGAAGCGACCGCGAGGTTGTAGCCCAGGACCTGTTCACGTTCCCTTCTCCCCGGGAGCCGGGCCGGCACAAAGGAAGATCTCCGGCCGGGGTAGGAGGGCGGCCTGGTCCCTATGACCATGGCGGTCGAATCCTCGTAGAAAGCCCCGCCGTCCAGGACGGAGCCGCTGAAAAGCGGAAGATGGCCTTTGATCGCCGGTTCCAGATAGTCCTCAAGGCCCCTGACCGCTTCATCCTTGCTCAGCGTACAGCGGCTCATATCCTCGGAAAAGAGGCCGCCGCCGCGGTTCCAGAGGCAGGGCATGGCCTGGGCCGCGCCCATCCCGCCCGGCCCGTGCATGACGGGGTAGAAACCGCGGCGCCTGTTGGCCGCCGAAAGGCGGTCGCATGCCTCCATGAACCCGCCCCAGTCCGCCGGGGCCTCGTCAGCCCTGAGCCCGCGCCGCTTGAACTCTTCGGGACGATAGAAAAGCGCGGGAGCCTCCATCCACCATGGCGCGGAAAAGGCCGCTTCCCCGCCCTTCGGAACGAACCCTTTCCTGAGGAATTCCGGATACCGGGCACGGTTGAAAATCTCAAGGACCCCTTCGATCTCGGCCAGAAGTCCGAGTTTGGCGAACAGGGCCGTCCAGGAACAGGGCAGCTCCACTATATCCGCGGATTCCCGGTGTTTGGCGTCGCGGAGGTGCGCGAAAAGATGGCGCCACATGGAACGCCGGGTAAGCACCCTGAAATCGGCCTTTATGTCCGGATAATGCTCGGAGAATGAGTTCAGCAGGCTCCTGAAAGCCGCGAACTTCCCGTCATCCGGATCGGCGAGAAGCCATATGATCATAGAATATCTGTTAGTCTAAGCTATATGTGTTAAGTAAATATTACGCGAGCTTCACGCCCACGACGCCGCTGACAGGTCCGGGGCGATATCCAGAGGGCCGCGGCTCGCTCCGCGCGCCAGACGCCTGGCTCCGCAAAGCGCGATCATGGCGGCGTTGTCGGTGCAATAGCGCCTCTCGGCGAACGTCACCGCCCCGCCGGCCGGAAGCCTCCGGAACGCCTCGGAGAACTTCTTCCGCAGCCTTAGATTGGCGGCCACCCCGCCTCCGACGACCACGCGATCGATGCCGAAAGCCGCGCAGGCCCTGACCGTCTTCCTGACCAGGGTGTCGGCCACTG
>JAKLEK010000187.1:0-1499 GCA_022703115.1 Elusimicrobiota bacterium | reverse complement strand
CCGCCTCCGACGACCACGCGATCGATGCCGAAAGCCGCGCAGGCCCTGACCGTCTTCCTGACCAGGGTGTCGGCCACTGCTTCCTCGAAAGCCAGGCAGACGGAGGCCTCGGCGCGGGGAGGAAGACGCAGGCGTTCCTCGTAAAAATCCGCGCCGAGAAGGTCCCTGAGCCTGTAGGCGACGGCGGTCTTGAGTCCGCTGAAAGAAAAGTCCCAGGTGTCGTCCATGTAGGGCCTCGGGAAAGCCTGCTTCGGGTCAGCGTACGCTTCGGCCCTGGAAGCGGCCTTTTCCACCGCGGGTCCGCCGGGATAGCCCAACCCCAGCAGTTTCGCCACTTTGTCGAAAGCCTCGCCGGCGGCATCGTCCCTCGTCCGCCCCAGGATCTCGTATTTGCCGTAGCCCGCGGCCTTCCAGAGCTCGGTGTGGCCGCCGGAGACTATGAGCCCTATGCAGGGAAAACGTATCGGCGCGGCGGCCCCGCCCCCGGAGAGCTCGCAGGCCAGGAAATGCCCCTCCAGATGGTTCACCCCTATGAGCCTGGTCCCCAGCAGCCTCGCCGCGGTCTCCGCGGCGACCCTCGATACCAGCAGGGCTCCGGGAAGACCCGGCCCGCGTGAAAAGACCACGGCGTCTATTTTCGGACCCGACGGACGGCCGGAGCGGAAGAACGGACGCCGGTATCCGGCCCGCGTCAGAGCGGCGGAGAGGACGCCGGGGATGTTCTCAAGATGCGCCCTGCTGGCCAGCTCCGGGACCACCCCGCTGTATTTGCGATGAAGAGGTATCTGTGAAAGGACGACATTCGAGAGGATCCTGCCGCCGTCAAGCAGGCAGACGGACGTCTCGTCGCAGGTGGTCTCGATGGCCAGTACGCGCATCGAGTTACTGCTTCTGTACCTTCAGATTTACCAGGACGTCCCGGGCCTTGAGGATCTCGACGCCGCGTTCGAGGACCTCGTCGCGCACCTGCGGTTCTTTTTTCTTCTCCACGCCCTTCCCGTCCTTGCCCTCGGGTTTGCCCGGATAGTAGAATTCCTCGGCCTGCTGCAGGAGCTTCTTCTCGGTCTCTACGGGCATCTTAACCTCGATATCCGGGGTTATCCCGCCGGTATTGTTCTTCTCGTCCCGGTGTATGGACCGGCCGGAAGGAGTGTAATACTTGGCGATGGTGAGCCGGAGCGCCGACTTGTCGGAAAGCGGTATCATGGACTGGACGCTCGCCTTGCCGTAGGTCCGTTCTCCGATCACGACCGCCCGCTTGTTATCCTGCATCGCGCCGGAAACGATCTCGCTGGCGGAAGCGGAGTAGCGGTTCACCAGTATGACGAGCGGAAGGTCCGAGTACGGCGCCCTGGAGGAGGCCCTGAACTCCTGATAATTCTCGGCCCTGCGGCCCTTCGTGTAGACTATCATCTTGTTGTTGTCCAGGAAGAGTTTGGAGATGTCCACGGAACCGGAAAGCAGCCCTCCGGGGTTGTACCTCAGGTCTATTATCAGGC
>JAKLEK010000186.1 GCA_022703115.1 Elusimicrobiota bacterium | reverse complement strand
AACGGAACCGAAGCTCACACTTCTTACCTATATTCTCCCAACTGAAAATCGGAAGAGTAAGCACAAAGAGACCTGAGATAAGGTTGGCAAGGTCACTATTAAGGACTTCTATCATTTATGACGAATAACGACGCACACTTGCAGGACGCCGGTTTTTACGGTCTCGGCATAGCGCCTAAACTCCTCCAGGCCCTGGACTCCCTTAAGTTCAAGGTCCCGACTCCGATACAGCGGAAAGCCATCCCGGTAGCCGCGACCGGCGCGGACATGGTCGGAATAGCCCAGACAGGCACCGGCAAGACTATCGCCTTCATGATACCCATGATACAGCGCCTGGCCGCCGGACAGAAGAAAGGCCTGGTCCTGGTCCCCACCCGAGAACTGGCGCTGCAGGTCGCCGAGGTCTCCAGGCAGTTCGCGCCCCTGATGGGCTTTAAACTGGCCGTCCTCATAGGCGGGGAAAGCGCCGGCCGTCAGTTGCAGACGCTGCGGGAGAACCCCCGCATAATCGTGGCCACTCCCGGCCGCCTGATAGATCATATCGGCCAGCGGAACGTGAACCTGTCCGACGTCTCCGTCCTGGTGCTGGACGAGGCGGACCGCATGTTCGACATGGGATTCGCTCCGCAGATAGAGAAGATCATCGCCGTCACCCCTAAGGACCGGCAGACAATGCTCTTCTCGGCCACCATGCCGGACGAGATAATGAAACTGGCGGGAAAGCACATGAAACTGCCGCTGCGTGTGGAAGTGGCCCCGCCAGGCACCGCCGCGGAGAAGGTCCTTCAGGAACTCTTCGTAGTGCAGCGCGAGAGCAAGCTTGTCCTGCTCGGCAAACTCCTGGAAAAGCACTCCGGCAGCGTCCTGCTCTTCGTGCGCACCAAGCATAACGCGAAAAAGATAGCCCGGGCCATCCGCGAAATGTCCCACAGCGCCGCCGAGATCCATTCTAACCGCTCGCTCAACCAGCGCCGCGAGGCTCTCGAGGGATTCAAGACGGGCAAATACCGCATTCTCGTCGCCACCGACATCGCGGCGCGCGGCATAGACGTCACCGGCATAGAGCTGGTGGTGAATTACGACCTTCCGGACGAGGACGGAAATTACGTGCACCGCATCGGCCGCACCGGCCGCGCCGGCCGCCCGGGCCATGCGATAACCTTCGCCGCGCCGGACCAGGGGAACGACGTGCGCAACATCGAGAAGCTCATCCGCATGCCGCTGGCGCGCCTGGAAATGCCCGGCATGCCTCCCGTGAGGTTCGGTGAGCCGGTCTCAGGACCCCGTCCTCCGGGAGAGAAGCGCCTCCCCGGTACGCGTCAGCCGGATATGCGTCCGCAGCGGCATTCAGCTCCCGGCCCCATGGGCCCGCAGAAGGGGCAGTCCCGGCGGCCGGAGCGCCCCGGTCCCCGGCGCTCTGAAACGCGCGGACCGAAACCTCCCTCACGCCATGGCGGAAGGGGGGATTCCAGCGGCGAGCGATGGGGCGGCCGCGGATACGAACGCCGAGGCAGAAGCTCGATAGTGAGCCCGTCGCCCTATTTCGACGATCCGCCCCGCCGCCGCAGGCCCCAGGAAGACAGGGCGAAGCCTTATCAGGCCCCCGCGAAACCAAAGCAGGAAGCCGGCTGGTTCTCCCGCTTTATACGCAGGAAGGCCGATTAGTATAAGCCGGGAAAATGCAGAAAGGGCTGTCCGGGATACAGGCAGGTGAACTATTTGCCGGCCGAGCGTCGGGCATTTTCGTAGTATCTGCGCCCGGCGTCGTTAAGGTACTTCGCGGCTATCTGTGAAGACGTTTCATTGGCGCCAGGATAGGCCGGGATGCTGCTGTATCCGACATGCGGGTTGACATACCCCGGAGATGAGGTTTGCCGCATTATCCCTGCCAGCTGTCGTATTACCGCGGGCAGATCCACGATATGGCGTATGGAACTTCCGAGATTGCGTAGGTCCATCCTTCCAAGGAACAGGAAATTAGCCAGGAACTGCAGATAGGTGTTGATAGCGTCGTCCCCCGCCGTACATATCGGGTCTCCGACATTGGCGAATTCCAGCCATAATGGCTCCGTATCCTTCAGCCTCATTGACGCCGGGAAACATCCATGTCCGCCGCTGGTCGCTTCCGGAATGTTCCAGATGCCCGGATCCGGACATCCGGGGAATGTCTTTCCTTCGGTGCGTAATGGATTCCCGAACTGGCATCCGGCGATAAGGTCCTTACGTCTCGACCGCAAAGAGCCCGATCGGATCTCGTTGTAGACCTGGCTCATGATAATGCTCCCCTGGCTCGTCCCGGCCAGGGCGAAAGGGCCCGGCCGGGACTTGATCGCCTTTATCACCGCCGCTTTACCCCTGGCTATAGAATCGGCCATAGGAAAAAGAGCGGCCGGATAGTCGATGTTGACGAAATCCCATATGGTCTCGTCTACTGGGACCAGGGAATTCCCGGCTGTAGTGCCGTTGGAACCGGAAGCGCTTTTGGGGTCCACAAGGCTCCCAAGCGGCATCCCGAAAATTTCCAGGATATTGGACGTTCCCTGCGCCCAGTAAACCACCGGACGCGGAATATCCGAACCCTCTGAAGAGGAACCGCCGGCCTTGTCCGGGGTGGACCGCTGTCCTCGAACGACGCCGGAGCCCGGAAGCCGGGCCTTCGGGGCTTCCATCCGAGCCGCGGTCCCTGCGGATGAAAAAGCTTTCTCCGTGCGGCCGGATAAAGCCGTGGGGGCTGCCGCCGCCTGCGGCGAACTGACGCCGGTATCGCCGTAAGCTGCCGCCTCCTGTGATGAGAACAAGGCCGGTGGGGCTTTGGCTTTCAGCGGTGCCAGGGCGCCGGCCGAAGTCGTTTCCTGGGATCGTTCGCTGGAAGCCGAGGTGTGTCTTTTCCCGTATGAACGCGGCTTCACGACCCGTACATTCCGTTGCGCGCGGGTCCCCGCGGCCGGCTGTACTCTTCCCTGGTTCTGGGATGACGTATAGCCGGTTTTGGCCTTATCGCACCGTTCCCTCACCTGTACCAGGTCCGAGCTGGTCTTTTCCAGCCTTCTTGAAGTTTCAGCGCATTTTCTGGCCTTATCCATGAAGGCCGAGGCGCCGGAGGCATGTATGGGAACGGATACCTGTCCGGTAGCCGTGCAGTTTTCCAGCTCGGCGCTCTGTTCCGCGACTTTTTTTTCAAGTTTCTTTACTTTCGCGTTACAGACAGGATCGGCGTACCGGGGATTGTCATCGGTAAGCGAGGGGAGTCCGGCGGCATCTGCCGCGGGGACCGGAGCCTGGTACCCGGTGAGCAGCGCAAGAGAGGCGGTCAAAAAGAGTTTTCTTAATTTCATATAAAAGCACGAAAGCGCAGATGTAATAGTATAGTATGCGAACTTGCGCGATTCAAGTGGCGGAATATAAGGATTTCGCCGGTAATTTTGCTTCCATCCCGCTTTTTGCTATGATAACTCTGCGGGTAGAACAGCCTGGTAGCTCGCAAGGCAGTCCAGGGCAGGAATCAGGAGAT
>JAKLEK010000185.1 GCA_022703115.1 Elusimicrobiota bacterium | reverse complement strand
CACAGCCTCGAATAGGAAAAGGTTTCCGCCACGGCAGGACCCGGATGATATTTTAGCAAGGAATGTTGGAGTCCCTCGGTTCCTCCTATTTGTCGGAACCTCGGGATGAATTTCGCACCATGTCGAGTTAGGGCAAAATTCAGAGGGGGTGTTGAATGAACATACTGGCATTCGGGGCGCATCCGGACGACATAGAATTCGGCTGCGGCGGCGCGTTCTCCAAACTGCCGGAAAGCGGCCACAAACTGAACCTGCTGGTGCTGACCGGCGGGGGGGTAGGCGGCGACTCCGCCGTCAGGAAAGCGGAACAGGAGAGTTCGGCCAGGCTCATGAAGGCCAGGCTGTTCTGGGGCGGCTTCAGGGACACGGAGCTGAGCGCCGGCCGGGAACTTATCCGCACTGTGGAGCGGCACATAGAACTGGTCAAGCCTGACGTTATCTTCGTCAACCATCCCGACGACACGCATCAGGACCACCGCAACGCTTCCCAGGCCGCCATAACGGCCGCCCGCTACACCAAGAACCTGATCTTCTACGAGGTCCCCACCACGCTCGATTTCTCTCCGACCGTCTTCTGCGACATAGGGCGGGTAATAGGAAAGAAAGTCAGGCTTTTGCGATGCCACAGGTCGCAGGTGTACAAGACCCGTGTGAAGAACCTGTCCATCATCGAGACCGCCAAGGCCACGGCCGTGTTCAGGGGGTATCAGGACAGGGTCAAGTACGCGGAGGGTTTCGCCCCGCAGCGCCTGCTCCTGGACATGTTCCTGGGGTGACCGGCGGACCTTTATGAGCAAGAGAAGGATACTTTCCCTGATAGCTCTCTCCGCGCTGGTCGTGCTGATGCCCGCCGGCGGTTTCTCCGCCTGGACCTGGGTGGAGGGCTTGCGCTGGCTCTACCTGTTCCTGATATCCTTCCTTTCCTGCGCTATCCTCTCTCCGGCCGCTTCCTGGCTGGCCTGGCGTATAGGCGCCGTAGACAGGCCGGATCACCGCAAGGTCCATGCCGCGCCGGTGCCCCGCATCGGCGGGGCCGCGGTATACGCGGCCTTCATGCTCACCATCTTCCG
Source organism: Elusimicrobiota bacterium (assembly GCA_022703115.1). GTDB lineage: Bacteria > Elusimicrobiota > Elusimicrobia > Elusimicrobiales > UBA9959 > YA12-FULL-51-18. Next base: position 2,443 of record JAKLEK010000185.1, on the reverse strand, counting down.
GAACCAGCAGTTCGCGCCCGGGATAAAAGGGGTCCTGCTCGGGGGCACCATGATCTTCGTCCTGGGTTTCATAGACGACTGGAAGCAACTCTCGGCCCGCACGCGGCTGTTCTGGCAGGTGGCGGCTTCGCTCACGGTCACCATGCTCGGCCTGCAGCTCACCTTCCCACTCAGTCTGCCGTACGGCTCGGCCCTGTCCGTTATCCTCTCCACGCTCTGGCTGGTGGGAATAACGAACGCTTTCAACTTCATGGACGGGATAGACGGGCTCGCCTCTTCCATGGGCGCGGTCTGCTCCCTGCTGTTCCTGGGCCTGGGCTGGAACTCCAGCCAGTTCGCGCTTTCTTTCATGTCGGCGGCCCTGGCCGGCGCCTGCGCCGGGTTTCTCATCGCCAACTGGCATCCGGCGAAAGCCTTCCTCGGCGATTCGGGCTCGACCTTCATCGGTTTCATGCTCGGCTGCCTGGCGATATACGGCGGCTGGGCGACGGACGACCCGGCGGTCGCTTTCTCCACGCCGCTGCTCGTGCTTGGGATACCGATATTCGATATCCTGTATACCACTGTCTCCAGGGTGCGCAACGGGCAGGTGAAGAGCGTTAAGGAATGGCTGGAGTACGCCGGCAGGGACCATTTTCACCACCGCCTCATGCATCTCGGCCTGGGGGTAAGGCAGACCGTCTGGTTCATAGTCCTTCTCAATGTCTGCCTCGGCCTCGGCGCCTGGACCATGCGCCGCACGGTGACCTCGGTCGGAACTTGGCTGCTGCTGGCGCAGAGCGTGATGGTTTTCGCTATCGTGGTGGTCCTTATGCTGCTGGGCAGGGACATTGCGGACAACAGGCCCGGCCGCGGAAGCCGGGTCGGCGACGGAGGATGACCAATGAAAGAGACCGTGATAACCAGGACCGTGGTCAGGAACATCGACGCCGATCTTTTCCAGCCTTTCACCATCTCGAGCGGCAGCCATAAAAGCCTGGAGAACGCGTGCATAGGCGTAAGGACCAAAGAAGGGGTCTGGGGCTGGGGCGAGGCCGCCATAGCCCCGCATATAACCGGAGAGACCCGAGAACAGACCCTTAGGAACCTCCGGAAGACGGCCGCCTGGCTGGAAGGCCGGGATATCGCCGACTATTTCGGCACGCTGACCGGACTGGAAGAGCGTCTGGAGACCAACCGCTGCGCGCTGGCGGCGGCCGGGATGGCGGTGCTGGACGCCACGGCGCGCTCGCTTAAGCTCCCGCTCTGGCGCCTGTACGGAGGCAAGCCCGCCCGCGTCAGGACCGACATAACCGTGGTCATAGGCACCGAGGCCCAGGCCTTCGATTTCGCTTCCGCGATGCGCCGGCGCGGTTTCTCCATTTTCAAGATAAAGACCGGTTCCGATATGGACGAGGATTTCAGGCGCGTGGAAGCGGTGAGACGGGCCGCGCCCAAGGCGGATATCTACCTGGATTTCAACGGGGCGTTCACCGCGCGCGACGCGGAGCGGTTCGTCAAGCAGATCGCCAGGAAAGGGATAGTGCCGCTGGTGGTGGAGCAGCCGGTGGCCAGGGACGACCACGAGGGGCTCGGATATCTGTCCCGGCGTCTGACGGTTCCGGTCTGCGCCGACGAAAGCGCCTATTCCGTGCATGACGCCGTGAAGCTGATAAAGAAGCGCCAGGCCACGGCCATAAATATCAAGCTGGCGAAGCTGGGCATGCTGAGGGCGCGCGAGGTGTGGGCCCTGGCCCGGGCCGCCGGGGTGAAGCTGATGATAGGGCAGATGCTGGAGACCGAGCTCTCCTCCGTCTGCGCCGCGCAGTTCGCTTCCGGTCTGGGCGGTTTCGATTTCATAGACCTGGATTCGCCGTTCCTGATCAAGCGTTCGGTGATGCGCGGGGGGCGGCATATTTCACCGGAAGGGGTGTATGACGTTCCGGGGATAAAGCGCGGCATCGGATACGCGCCGACGGCGGGGTAGGGGGGCGCGGGGGGATATGGAGAGCCGTATGGACGGAAGAAAAAAACTTTGCCGATACGCGTCCGCAGCGGCCGCCGCGTTCCTGTGTCTGGGGGTCCAGTACGCGGCCGCCCAGGTGCGCGGCCTTCCTCTCGGTACCGGCGGGCGCGCCCCGCGCGAAGGGGACCCGTTCCCCGGATATTATTTTTCCGCAGGCGGAGCGGCGGCGGTGCCGATAGGCGGGCACTGGGGGGACGGCGATTCCGGTTTCGGCCCCGCTCCCGCTTTCTCTCTGGCCGGCGCGAAGAAGGTGGACGATCTCCTTAGCTACGGGGCGGAGACGGGCTACGGTTTCGGACATAAGAATCTGGAGACCGGCGCCATGCGGGTGCGTATTTTCCATCTTACGCCTTTCTTCCGTATTTCTTCGCAGTCCGGCGACAGGACTTACTACGGTATTTTCGGCGCCGGGATATACCACTGGACGCAGCCCGCTTT
>JAKLEK010000184.1 GCA_022703115.1 Elusimicrobiota bacterium | reverse complement strand
GAGTTCGTAATGGATTTCCTTTTCCTTCAACCCAGCCAGCCGAAAGCGAAGCTACGCGCGCGCGTGATCTCCAGCCCCGTCCATACGAAGCGCTTTCTGGCGGCTCTTATGGAGAACCTGAAACGGTATGAGGAGCGCTTCGGCACCATACCCGAGAGGGCGATGAACGCCGCCCAGGGGCACAGCTGACCTCCGCGCCTCCGGGGGGGGGTCACAGCATGAAGGTCTTGGTCTCTTCCGCCAGCCCGCAGTTCAGGGCGTAACCTCTGGATCTTACCCGTGAGCCCGCGTCCGCCAGCATCTTGTCCAGCTCTTCGTCCGAATAGCCGGGGTTGAGGTGGGCGAGGAGCAGGCTTTTGGCCTGCGCCTTTTCCCCGGCGAAATCCACCACGATGGAAAGGCCGGAATGCCCTTCCTTCTTGTGCTTTTCGTAATCCGCGTCGGAATACATGCAGTCGTGGACCAGCAGGTCCGCGTTCTTAGAGAAATCCGCCAGCCTTTCGTCGTAATCTTGGAAAGCGGTGGCGTCTCCCCATATCTCGCTGTCAGGGGCGTAGACTATCTTCTTCCCCATGGTTTCCAGCGAATAGACCAGGGCGCTGGTCTGGTGGTTAGCGTACATGGTGGCCAGTTTCACGCCGTCCATTATCTCGTAATTATCGGCCATGACCTCGTAAATGTTCAGCTTGGCCTTAGGCGCCTGCCTGGCCATGGAGAACGAGCTGTAGAACGCGGACTGGGTTACTTCCTTGAGGCTCCTCTCCGGGTCGTTGGCGCCGATGATGTGCAGGGTGAAGCCGGGTTCCTGGGCCGGTTTGAAGCCGCTCAGGCCTATTACGTGCCCCAGATGGAAGTGGGTTAGGAAGATCCAGATATCCTTATAATAGCGCTTCCGCGCGGCTATCTCCGCGCCCAGAGGAACGATCCCGGTCCCGGCGTCGAAGATGAAAAGATTGGAGGCGGTCTCTACGGAAAGGCAGGAAGTCTGCCGTCCGTAACGGGAAGCTGAATTCGGGACCGTCCTGGGGAATCCCCTGGCGCCCCATACGGAGACGCGCAGCTGGCCCGGCGCCAGATCGCTTGCCTGCGGCGAACCGGCTGGTTCGGGCGCGGGGGCCGGGGAGGGGTCCGCCGGAGAGGGAATGTCCTTGGCCGAGACTACCCCGTCCATGATGCTCTTGATGGTCCGCGAAAAGGTCTCCACGTTGTACGGTTTGGAGAGGAAGAAATCCGCGCCGAACTGCACCGCGCGCTGCTTCTCCACCTGGTAGCTCTTCCCGGAGACCACGATGACCTTGATATGCTTGAGCGCCGGGGAGGTCTTTATAGCCTTGCATATGTCCATGCCGGTGATGCCGGGCATCATGATGTCGGTGATGACCAGCTTGGGGGGGGCGGACTTTATGGTGTCTACGGCGTTCAGGGAATCCTGGACCAGCGTCACGGTGTACCCGGCGTCCGTGAGGAGTTCGCGGGACAATTCTCCCACCATCGGGTCGTCGTCCACTATTACTATGTCTGGTTGGGCCATATTTTCCCTCGGAGAACTGCGAGGCCGGCGGCTGCGTGCCCCCGTTCCCCGCGATTTATTCTATAATAATTATATAGCTTTTGAAATTGCTGAATTGTTGCGGATAGGTTATGAGAATACTCGCCGGTTCGCTGAGAGGACGCAGAATACTTTCCGTGCCCAAGACGGAGAACGTAAAGCCCATCTCCGCCCGCATACGGCAGTCGGTCTTCGATATAATACGTCCCTACGTGACCGGTTCCGTCTTTCTGGACCTTTACGCCGGCGTGGGGACCGTGGGGTTGGAGGCGCTTTCGAGAGGCGCCGCCACCGTGATCTTCGTGGAGAAGGCCGGGATCTGCGTGAAAACGATCGAGAAGAACATGGACAACCTGGGCGTCCGCGACCGGGCCAGGGTGCTGAAGGCCGACGTGATGAGCGGGCTGAAATGGCTGGAGCATTTTTCCGACTACAAGGGCTATGATATCGTTTTCCTGAGCCCGCCCTACCGGGACGGCGCGAACCTGCCCCTTTCGTATACCTCAAGGACCCTGGCCCTGGCGGCCGGCGACGGCATAGCGGCTCCAGGCTGCCTTTTCATCGCCCAGCACCACAAGAACGAGAGGATCGAGGTCCCCGCGGCGCTGAACAGGTTCAGGCAGGAAAAATACGGAGACACCCTGGTGGATTTTTTCCGCATAGCCTGATCCCGACTTCGCCAGTCCGTTATAGATATGGCCTTCTCCGATCCTTTCGAGCTGAACTACTCCAAGGTCCGGGCTTATCTTACCTGCCCATTCCTCTACAAGTACGTGTACCTGGACCGAAAATATCCTCCGCATACTCCGTTCTCTTCGCTGGGTATCTCCGTCCACAGGGCGCTTGCCAGATATCACTCCGGCGCCCGGGAAAAGCGCGGCATCGGGGACCTGCTTTCCGCCTACGACGATAGCTGGCATCATCAGGGTTTCGCCACCCCGCAGCAGACGCTGGAGTTCTACCGCGACGGGCGCAGGATACTCGAGAACTACTGGCGCGCGGCCGGGGCCGGAGACGGAACGATGTTCACCGAAAAGGACTTCGATTTCCCTTTCGAGCGCTGGCGGGTGCGCGGCACCATCGATCGGGTCGACCGTCTGCCGGACGGGAAGGGGTGCGCGATAATCGACTATAAGATGGGATTCGAAAAGAGGACCAGAGAGGCCCTGGCCGGAGATCTTCAGCTTTCGATATACGCTATCGGACTCGGGCGCAATTTCGGCCTGGAGGTCCGCGAGCTGTCCTGGATGATGCTCATCCAGGGAGAGAGGATCTCCGTTCCCTACGACCCCTCCGGTGAGGAGAAGGTGCTGGCGCTCCTGCGCGAGACCGGGGAGAAGCTGCTCGCCCTGGACCTGTCCCGCAAGGGGGACTGCGCCTCCTGCCAGATAAGGAAATTCTGTCCCGACTCAGAAGCCGGCCAGGACACGCCCGGGCACTGACCTTTCAGCCGTCCCGACCAACAGTCTGCTGACAGTCTGCTGAAAAACCCAACTCAGATATATTTTGAGCCGATTTTTCAGCCGAGCCGACGCGACGCGAGACGAGCATTCTCGACGAGAGACTGTAAGTCGAGCGGCGCCAAGGCGCAGGCCTCAGTAAAAAACGCTGAAAGGGGGTTTTTCAGCAGACTGCTAGTCCGCTTTTTGTTCGGTGTTCCTGGCTTCCCTGTAGATCTGGAGGAAGACCAGGAGACAGGAGATGAGCATGGGCCCCATCAGGATGCCTATCGGGCCGTAGATCCGTATCCCGCCGAATATGCCGAGGAAGAGAAGGAAGATCGGCAGTCTGGCCTTCTTGCCGATCAGGATCGGCCGCAGGATGTTGTCCAGCAGGCCCACGATAATCGCTCCCCAGAGCAGCAGGAAAAGTCCGGTGGGGAAACCCTTTATGTACATGGCCGCGACGGAAAGCGGCAGCCAGACCAGGCTGGTCCCGACGAACGGTATCAGCGCCGCGAACGATGTCAGGACGCCGAACAATAT
>JAKLEK010000183.1 GCA_022703115.1 Elusimicrobiota bacterium | reverse complement strand
ACGGCGACGGCGAGCGCCGTTTTGGCGATGATGGCCCTTCGGTCCAGCTTTTCGATGTATTCGGGCGGGACGAGATTTATCCGTATCATTATTTCCAGTCCTTGAGCTTCCGCAGGGCCAGCCCCGCCGCCACCGCCATGGACGGAAGGACTTCCTTCGGAACGCTGACCGGGGGAGTAAGGAAGGCGAAGGGGTCTATTATCTCCACCGGCACCTTGAACTCCCCGGTCATGAAAGCGGCGAGATTGCCCATGTTGGCGATCCCGCCGGACAGCAGGATCCTGGAGATGGAATGGTCCACCCCCTGCGAGAGGTAAAAGTCTATGGACCGCGAGACCTCGGTGTGCAGGTCTTTCAGGACCCCGGCGGCGGCCCTGGAGACCGCTATCCCGTCCCGGTCGAACGATTCGATCGCGGCGGCTTTGTCCTCGTCGGAAACCAGCAGGCCTTTCGCCTTCTTCAGGGCCGCGGCGGCCGCGGCGGGAGAATCGGTCTTCAGGGCCTTCTGCACGGCCTTTTCCAGCGTGCCGCCGGCTATGAAAATGTCCCGGACCACCCTGGTCACGCCCTGCGAGACTATTGAAAGATTGGTGACCTTGTGCCCCATATTCAGAAGCAGGACGGCGTTCGCTTCCGGCTGCGGGTTAAGTCTGTTGTAAAGCGTTTCCAGAGCGAAAGAGTCCACGTCCATGATGAGCGGGTCCAGGCCGGCGTCGCTCAAAATGTCTATCTTGTCCATCACCGCGTCCTTTTTGGCCGCGACCAGGACCGTTTCCATCTTCGGCTGTCCTTCGTCCATCACGTCGTTGAGCACGTAATAGGTGAGGTTGACGTCCTTAATGTCGAACGGGATGAACGGCTCCGCCTCGACGTTCAGCGTCAGGGCCAGCTCCTTCTTCGCGAGCTTGGGCAGCTTTACGTACCGCACGATGACGGCGTTGCCGGAGATGGAGGCCGCGGCATAACTGGCCTGGACCCCTCTTTTTTTAAGGTAGGTTTTTATTTCCTGGGAAACTATCGCCTTTCTTTCCTCTGGAGGAACGTCCGGCTTGATGGAGAGAGGTATATGCCCCCAGTCCTTGAGCCTCGTCTTTTTCTTTTCCTCGGTCAGGCAGACGATCTTGACGGCGTGGTTCCCGATGTCTATGCCCACTATTTCCTTGGACGGGAACATCAATTTTGACAGGCTGGAAATCATCAGGTTATCGGCTCCCTAAACCCCTCGCACACGACCACCCGCCGGGCGACTCCGCTCCGAAAAAGCGCTCAAACCAGTGTACGCTCATTATATTACATTATTATTACAGGTAACGGACCGTTTGTCAATACCCAGCCCGGTCCGCGGCCGGCCCGGAACCTGGCCTTTTCCGCTCCCGCGCCAGAACGGACGCGCATCACTTCCGCCTCTCTTCCCCGCGCTTGTACGGGTCCAGCGCCGACAGGACGGCCCGGCTGACGCTCTCGCTGGCAGCGTAAATATGCATGACGGCCTTGGCCAGGAAGAACAGCGTCGGCGCCAGGAAAACCGACTGATACAGCCACTCCAGGTCCCCGATGAAAGGCCGCGTCAGCCCCTGAAAGGCCGAGTAGGCGAAAAGGACCGCCGACAAACGCATAACGTGGAGCAGCAGCGTTCCGGCGCCCGGAAGCCATGGAGCCAGGGCGTCCACTACGGGCCCGGCGTTCGCCCCCGCCTTAAGAAATATCCATATGCCGGCCGCGGAAGCGCAGGCGGCCAGAAGGTCCGAAGCTGAAATGCGGGGGTCTAAAACCGGAAGGCCGGAGAACGGCAGGATCTCGATGAAACGGACCATGACGAGGAGGACCGCCAGCACGATGGCCGTCCTCAGAGCCTCCACGGCCAATTTCATGGCAAGTTCTTTGTCCGGCATGTACACCGGGCGCCCGGCGGAACGCCCCCCCCCTTTTTCCGGACCCTCCGCGGGGCTCCGGCGCCTCTACTATAGAATAACTGCGGCGCTAATGCAACCGTCCCGCCTCTCCGCCCCCCGCCCGGACGCGTCTTTTATTCCATACAGTTGAAATTTCAGGGTATTTGTGTTATGATAGGTCCAATGTCTAGTGTCGCCGCCGCGAAGGCGGCGCCGGGAGGAAGTATTATGCCGGTAGAGAGAACCGAGTTCAAAGGCCAGCCGGTAATCGTTTTAAAGCGGAACGACACCGATAAATATCCTTTTTCGTTCGGCCTTTCAAAAGCAAGGCTGATAATAGAGCACTTTGAGGATATCAAGAAGTTCGTCGCCGAAGCCGACAACAAGCCCGAAGAAAAGAAGTAATCCGGCCGTTCCGCCCGTCGCGGAGGCCAGCCGAAGAAATGCCGGAAAAGACCCGCTGTTCCATACTGGGTTTTTATTCCGGCATTTTTCGTTTTTATGACGCCGCGAATTCCGCGCTGACCCTCGGGCTCGACCGCCTCTGGCGCCGGGCGGCGGCGCGCGCGGTCCTCGCCGCGGACCCGGACAGCGTGCTGGACGTGTGCTGCGGGACCGGGGCGCTGACTTTCGAGATCGCGAGGCTCGCCCGGCGCCCGGTCCGAGTCCGCGGGCTGGATCTCAGCGAACCGATGCTGTCGGTCGCCAGAGCGGGGAAAGGGGCGCCCGGGGTCGAGTTCATCGTCGGAGACGCCGCCCGCCTGCCCTTCCCGGATTCCTGTTTCGACGCGCTCTCCATCTCCTTCGCCACCCGCAACCTGGCCGCCGGCGGAGAGGACCTGCTCCCTTTCTTCTCGGAATTCCGCCGGACGCTCCGGACGGGCGGGGTATTGGTCCATCTCGAAACGAGCCAGCCGGCCTCCGGCCTGGTCCGACGCCTGTTCCGCGCTTACACCGGAGCGGCCACGGCCATGGCGGCCGCCCTGGCGCCCGGCGGCGGCGCCGCCTACCGCTTTCTCGGCGGGACCATCGCCTCGTTCCACGGCCCGGAAGAACTTTCGCGCCTCATCCTGAAAGCCGGCTTCTCGCGCGTATCGTACCGCCCCATGACCATGGGAGCGGTGGCGCTCCATACCGCCGTAAAATGAGACCGGGCCCGTTCTCACGGGCCCGGTCAACGGAACATTCCCCCGGCGTCCGCCGGGGTCATTTCGGGCGCTTTTTAATTCCGGCTATCTTCATCAGCACGATGGCGCGCCGCAGAGAGGCCTGCGCGGAATCAAGGTCCATGTCCTTGCCGCGCATCGCCAGCGCGGCCCTGGCGCGCTGGTACTCCTGACGCGCGCTCTCCTCGCTTATCTCCCGCGCCAGCTCCGCCCCCTCCGCCAGCACCAGCACCTTGTCCTTATGTATCTCGGCGAAACCGTTCAGCACCGCAAAGACCTCTTTCTTGCCGCCGGCCCTGTAATTCAGCGGCCCCTCTTTCAGCTGCACCACGTAAGAGGCGTGCCCCGGCAGTACGCCCATCTCGCCTTCGTAAGCGGGGATAGCGACGAAATCCACCTCTTTATCGCTGAGGATGGCCCTTTCGGGGGTGAGTATGGTCAGCAGAAGTTTTTGAGCCATAGGATCGGCGCGCCGAACTTTGACCGGCGGCAACGGGCCGCGCAAACTTTAATTCCCCCCG
>JAKLEK010000182.1:1932-3591 GCA_022703115.1 Elusimicrobiota bacterium | reverse complement strand
GAAGCACGCCCTGGAGGCCTATTCCGACGCGCTGCGCGTAGAGGTCCGCCGCTACGGGATCAAGGTGGTGCTGATAGAGCCCGGCGCGATAAGAACGGAATGGGACAACGTGGCGCTGGCCAATCTGGAAAGATATTCGGGTTCCGGTCCCTACGCGGACCTGGCCGCCAAGTTCACCGGCAGACTGAGGGGCAGGTTCCGCCGGGGAGCGCCAGGCCCGGAAGCCGTCGCGGCCGTGATCCTGCGGGCGCTGCGCGCCGGCCGGCCGGCCGCCAGGTACGCCGTCCCTTTTCAGGCGAAGGTCATGCTTTTCCTGAAATGGCTCCTGCCGGACCGGGTCTGGGACGCCGTCCTGGCCGCCCTCCTTAATTAGCAGTCCAAACTGGGTATTGACAATTATAACGTCATCGTGTATAATATTTTTAGCACTCAGTTCTACTGATTGCTAGTTTTGTGGTCCGCCCGCTGTTATCGAGAGGGATATATATGCGCGTGCTGAAGCCGGAGATCGCTCAGGACAGGAAAGACAAGATACTGAACTGGGTGGTATATAATTACGTCAACACCGGCAAGCCCATAAGTTCGGAGATCATCGCCGCGAAGGGCGGGTTCAACATATCCAGCGCCACTATAAGGAATATACTTAAAGAGCTGGAGGACGGTGGCTACCTGTACCAGGCCCATACTTCCGGAGGGCGGATCCCCAGCGACAAAGGCTACCGGGTCTACGTGGACAATATAATGCGGCTGCAAAAACTGGCGGCCGTGGAGAAAGCGAGGGTCGAGGCGGAACACGACCGCCGCATCGAGCAGCTGGACGGGTTCCTGAAGCATACCTCCAAGGTCATATCGGATATGTCCCGCTGCGCCGGGTTCGTGGTCTCCGCCGACCTCCACGACGACGCCGTGAAGCGCCTGGACCTGATAGCGATGGGGCCGAAAAGCGTGCTGTCGGTGCTGTTCTCCCACTCCGGGGTCCTTAAGCACGCAGCTTTCTCCCTGGAGAGGCCTATCGAGAAGAGCGCCCTTGGGACGCTTTCCAAGAAGCTCAACAAAAGGCTGGCGGACATTCCGGTCGCCGACGTGGCCGAGGTGCTCTGGAAGGAATTCGTGGTCAAGGCCTCCGGTCCGGAACAGGAACTGTTGAAAAAGCTGACCGAATATTTCGCGAACATGTCCCGCAGCTTCGACCAGATCTATCTGGAAGGCCTGGGCAGGATATACGAGAGCATGGAGGCCGGGGATATAGACGACATGCGCAGCATCGCCCGCGTCCTGGAGGAGAAGGAGAAGTTCTCCGGCATGCTCAGGGAGCGGCTGCGGAACTGCTCCGGGAAAAGCGGCGTGCCGGCCGTTCCCGGCGGGAAGCACGTGGTGGACGTGACCATCGGCTCCGAGAACAATATAAAGGAGTTCAAGAACTTCAGCCTGGTCTCCAGCTCTTACTGCGTGAACGACAAAGCCGTGGGGCTGGTGGGCATACTGGGTTATAAGAGGATGGAGTACCCTAAAATGATCTCCATCGTGGATTCGGTCAGCTCCATGGTGGAGCAGATGCTGTCCGAGTGAGACAAGATCGGACTGGAAGACTGACGCTCCGCTTACGGTCTCCGGCCGGGAATGCTCGTCCCGCGCCGCGCCGGTTCGGCTTCAAAACAG
>JAKLEK010000182.1:0-1923 GCA_022703115.1 Elusimicrobiota bacterium | reverse complement strand
CTGGAAGACTGACGCTCCGCTTACGGTCTCCGGCCGGGAATGCTCGTCCCGCGCCGCGCCGGTTCGGCTTCAAAACAGGTTCAAAATACATCTGAGCGGGGTTTTTCAGCGGACTGATAATTATGGAAAGCAAGAAGCATAACAGCAAGGCTCATGAGCCGAAAAAGAACGCCGGGGCCGACCGGCCGTCGGAACTGGACTGCGACTGCGACGAGAACAACGAGTGTTCGTGCGTCGAGGCCGCCAAGGGCGCTCCGTCCGGGGGCGGAAAGCCTCAGGCGCAGGCGGATAAGCCGGCGCCTGACTACTACGCGCAGCTGCTCGGCCTCAAGGCCGATTTCGAGAATTACCGCAAGCGCATAGAGAAGGAGCGGCCGGAGTTCGTAAAGTTCGGCAAGGCCGAGATCTTGCTGAAGCTGCTTCCCCTCTACGACCTGCTGGTCCAGGCCCATCAGCACGTGCTGAAGCTTCATAACGGAGGCGGCGAGGAAGCCGGGCAGGCGCAGGACATAGTCAAAGGCCTGGAAATGATATTCAAGGAGTTCACCAGGGTCTTCGATTCCGAGGGCATAAGGCCGATGGAAGTGGTCGGCAAACCCTACGATCCGATGGCCTCCGAGATAATAGGCATAGACGAGGGCGACGCGGAGAACGACGGGCTGGTGACCGCCGAATTCCAGAAGGGTTTCTATTACGGGGACAAGGTCCTGAGGCCGGCCAGGGTCAAGGTGGCTAAGGCGAAACCCGGGGCCCCGGCTTCCCCGGACGCCCCGGCGCCGGACCAGTCGGGGAAGCGGGACTGAATTTAAAAGAAGGATCTTCAGGAGGATACTAATATGGCTAAAATAATAGGAATAGACCTGGGCACTTCCAACACCGCCGCCGCGGTGATGGAAGGCGGCAAGACCACCATCATCCCGTCGGCTGAAGGCACTACGCTGGGCGGAAAGGCGTTCCCTTCGTACGTGGCTTTCACCAAGGACGGGCAGATGCTGGTGGGAGAACCCGCGCGGCGCCAGGCCGTGGCCAATTCCGAGTCCACGGTCTCCGCGTTCAAGCGCAAGATGGGCACCGACTATAAGTACAAGATAGCCGGCAAGGAGTTCACGCCCCAGCAGCTTTCCGCTTTCCTGCTGCAGAAGGTCAAGAAGGACGCCGAGGCCTTCCTGGGCGAGAAGGTCGAGAAGGCCGTGATAACGGTCCCGGCTTACTTCAACGACAACCAGCGGCAGGCGACCAAGGACGCCGGCACCATAGCCGGCCTCGAAGTGGTGCGCCTGGTCAACGAGCCGACGGCGGCCGCGCTGGCCTACGGAATAGACAAGGAGGGCCGCGACCAGAAGATAATGGTGTTCGACCTGGGCGGCGGCACCCTGGACGTGACCATCATGGAGATGGGCAAGGAGGGCACTTTCGACGTGATCGCGACCTCCGGCGACACGCAGCTGGGCGGCACCGATATGGATAACGCCCTAATCGACTTCGTCGTGGACGAGTTCCGCAAGGACACCGGTATAGACCTGAAAAAGGACCCGACCGCCGGGCAGCGCATAAAGGAGGCCGTGGAAAAGGCCAAGATAGAGCTCTCCACGGTCATGGAGACCGAGATAAACCTGCCGTTCGTCTCCGCGGACGCGAGCGGCCCCAAGCATCTGGCCCTGAAGCTCTCCCGCGCGAAGCTGGAGGCGCTCGTGGACCCCATAGTCAAGCGCTGCCAGAAGTCGGTGGACACGGCGATCGCCGACGCGAAGCTCAAGACCTCGGACATACACCGGGTCATCCTGGTCGGCGGCCCGACGCGCATGCCCATAGTGCAGCGCTTCGTGGAGAACTACATCGGCAAGAAGATCGAGCACGGCATCGACCCGATGGAATGCGTGGCCGCGGGCGCCTCGGTGCAGGCGGCCGTGCTTACCGGCGACG
>JAKLEK010000181.1 GCA_022703115.1 Elusimicrobiota bacterium | reverse complement strand
AAAGCGCGTATCCGCGAAGAACAGGAGCGCGGGATCCGGGAACTAGGAGAACGGCTGGCGTCCATGATCGAAAAAGCGGGACGCGGGGGGAGTAAGGGGGACGGCGGGGGCCCGAAGGGGGCGCCGCGCGGCGAGGTTTTGGAAATACCTGAGAGCGGCGGACGCGGCCAGGCGGAGGCTACGGAAGGAGCCCGGCGTCCGCCAGCGAACCCGCCGGTCTCAGCGATAAACCAGTTGCCGCCCGTGAAAGAGCGACCCCGCGAGCAGGAAGAGGCGGAGACCCTGTTGAGCGTAGACGCCCGGGAGAGCGCCAGGGAAACCGCATACAAGACCCTTGCCCTGCGCCTTCTGGCATACGAACGTTTCGCCGTGCAGCTTTACGGTATCTATGAGCTCAGCAAGGAAAGCGCCTTTGCGTTCGTGGATTCCCTTTCCGGCGATCCCGACCCGCATGTCCGCGCCTATCTGGCGGGGGGATTGGCGCATATGCCGACGCCGGAGTCCGCCGGCATCCTTCTGGATCTATGGAAGGACGCGGACGAGGACGTCCGGCGCGAATCGCTAAGGGGCCTTATGAATTTCCATGATAAGGACTCCTTCTCCGGCGTTTTCTCGGAGGAGCTCCGGCTCCGGATAAAGGAAGTGGTGGAGCGTGAGAAACAGGGCGGCGAGTGGGTGCTATAATCCCGCGGACCGCTATCAGGAGGGGAACTATGGGTCCGGGTTATGGCGCAGTCGGGGACGGAACCCCGCTGGTCCTGGTGGTGGACGACGACACCCGCATGCTGGCTTTGCTGCGCGCCCTGCTGGACTCCTTCGAATGCGAATCCGTAGAGGCCGAGAACGGGCCGCGGGCCCTGGAGCTGGCGGCCTCACGCTCTCCTCAGCTTATTCTGCTGGATGTCCATATGCCGGCCATGGATGGAATGGAAGTCCTCGGGCGCTTGAAGCGGGATCCGGCGACAAAGGATATTCCGGTATTGATGCTGACTGGACAGCAGGAAACCCGGTATATAGAGGCGGCTTTTAAGCTGGGAGCGGTCGACTATATCCTCAAACCGCTGACTTGCGTTCAATTCATGGATATTATCGGCAAAACCCGGACCGCTTTTGGCCGCCCTCTCCGGCCGCGCGCCGGGGGCGGGGGATGACTTTGAAATCCGATCTGTTTCCGGTAAAATAGCCGGGGGAAGAATAGTTCCGCGTTTGGAATATGCGGCCGGGTCCGGGACGCTTCGACGGACCGGCGCCTGGTATGGAGTATAAACTATGCCGTTGCCAAAGCGTCTGAAAGCGTTCGTAAAGCCGATAACCGCGATGTGCGCTTCACAGTTCCCAAGAAAGTGCTCTTGCGGCAGGAACTTCGATGATTTCCCTCAGTATATCAGGGGAACGGCCGCTTTGGGCCCCCCGCAATGCTCGTGCCTTAAGAACGACCCGTTCGGCCTGCTTTCCTTCCGCAACTGCTCCTGCGGGTCGACCCTGGTGCTGAACTGCACGGACCCTGAGGCCCACGCTCAGTTCTGCCGCGTTCTGAAAGAGGAGTCAAAGGCTACCGGCCGCTCAGCGAGAGAATTGCTCTCCGAGCTGCGATCCGAGATACATAGCAGGGTCCTGGGCGCGCGCCGTCCCCCGCGCTGAAAAACGCAGCCCCGGCCGGCCCTCCCCAATGTCCTATGCGGAAATGGGGCCTTTGGCACTGGCGAAGCGCCCCCGCTTTCCGTATCCTATATACAGGAGAGACATATGAGACTACCTGTATATCTGGCGTTAGCGTTCCTGGTCCACGCTCCGATACCCGCTGCGGCCGATGCGGAACCCCCAGGCCTTTTCGGGGTCAGCGCGGAAAGCTACGACGGCGCCGAACCCAAGGCGGCGGAATTCAAGCCGATCGAGCCCGGGGTATGCGGCGGTTCCCTTCGCAATTCCTCCAAGCGCTGGGAAAGGAACCAGGCGGATTGGAATTTAACCTGGGACATACGTTCCGCTGGCTGCGGTCTGATCGCGGCAGAGGCGCTTGTCCGGTTCAACGCCGGCGCCCCTGGCTTGGATAAGATTAACGAGATAAAGAATACTGCGGTAAGCAAGAACCTCTGGGACCAGAATCAGGGCATGCACGGTCCCGGGATGGCCGGTGAACAGGGGCTTATGGACGCTCTCGGCTTCCAGGTAGATATCTTCTGGGGCCTCCAATTGAGCGTGATCTGGCAGAAAGTGGTGGCCAGTCTCAATTGCGGTAAACCCGTGATCATCAGCACGCGCAGCCATTACTTCTTCGTGGAAGGATATAACGATGCCGGCCAGCTCTTTGTCGGCTACACGGGAGAGATAAAGACCGGTCAGTCCTGGATGACGCTCTCCGAGATCTATAATTCTGGCGGCGACCCGCTTGTTCCTCTCATCCCGAAATAAGGATTATGACCGAAAAACTGACGGCTGGAACTGAAGGACGGGCAAAAAAATAAGATGAAATACATAATACTGACTCTCATGATGGCGGCGGTGTCCGGTACTTCTCTCGCCGAGCGGAATAAAGCGTCGGATCCGGCGGCGCTTACCCAGCTCCAGGGCGCGGCACCCGCTGATGCCGCCGGAGACTCGCAGACCGTCGCGCCGTCCGGGGCGTCCGCCGTTGAATTTCCCGCCTTCGGCCTGCCTACGCCGGAAGAGATCGCTAAAACGGTCGAAGCCCAGGGCTTCGATATGAACTCGGTGAGCATAGCTATCACCTACTTCTCTCCCTCCGGCCAGGAAGTATCCTACCGGCATAATCAGTACGAGTGGCACTACCCCGCCAGCACCACTAAGCTAGTTCTTCTTGCCTATATCTACCATTACGCCTATCTCCATCGCGGCCAGGGGGAGGATTTCAATGAGGAGATGATCGCCGCGGATAAGCCCTACATCTCCAGGATGATCCGCGCCAGCGACAACGACGCGACCCTGTATCTCGCCAAGAAATACGGCAGGGATAAGATATATTTCTTCCCCAGCCGCGCCCTGGGATTTTACGGCATCGAAACGGGCTGGTATGGGATAGGGTACTTCTCGACCGAAGACAGAGTGACGGCTCTAGGTATGAACCGGCTTATCTCTTATATTTACGACGACAAGGATACGGAAACGATGCCTCTCGCGGTCAAGAAAGAGGTCCGAAAGTGGCTCGAGCTTCCCAAGAACGGCAACACGAGCATTCAAAACAAGCCGATAGAGCATTTCCTGGATAACTCCGGACTTCCGGGCCCGTACGACCCGAAAAGCGGTCTGTCCGTGGGGATGAAAGCCGGCTGGACCGATAACGCGAGCGGCCATGTCGCGTGCTTCAACTGGCGCCCGCAGGGGAGTCGCTGGACCATAGCCATCTACCGCGACGGGAACTGTAGCTATTTCGGCCGGATAGGAGATCTCTACCGTGACCTCTTTCTGCTCTTCAAGGACAAACAGTGAACGCGTGCCCTGTCTTTCCTGCAAACGGCGGTGAAAGGCTGGATCCGTGGAGGGTCCAGATGCGGAAGCCCCTCTGCGCGCTTTTTCTTCTTTTATTTCCGGCCGGTTCTTCCGCCGCTTCTCCGGCCGCACTGGAGGCCATCAGGGAGCGGCAATTCTC
>JAKLEK010000180.1 GCA_022703115.1 Elusimicrobiota bacterium | reverse complement strand
CCAGTGCAGACGGCGGCCGCCCTTTGGGCGGCAAATCCCGCCTTGAGCGAGTCTGCATCCGGGCATGACCCGCTGCGCACATGGCGTAACCTTATCTCTATAGTTGCTTTTACCTATACTCATGGAGTTTCTTTTGGGGCAACTGTGCTTTTGGACCGGGACCGGAGCCCCCCCCCTCCCCCGACCCTGGACTGACCGACTTCTGATTTTTCGACCTCTTCGCTTTGTCGCCCCGGTATTGACTTTTGTCAATGTCCGGTGTAGGATATAGCAGAAGCGTTGAGGATCAGGACGCCATTATGAAAACCTTAATCTGCCTGCTGATCACGGTGGCATATACCGCATCCCTGCGCGCGGCCGGCTTCGACCTTCAGGAGGTCGGCGCAAGCGAGATCAAAAGCCAGTGGACGGACTTCGACGCGCCGCTGGCCGCGGATGCCGGATACGATCAGGGCCTGGAGACGTTATCCGGCGACGATGCCGAGATCCCGTTGGCGAGGACATCCGGCAGCGTAAGCAGGTTCAGGAAGAGCGCGCCCCGGGTCGGCGAGTCCCTGATCGGTTCCAAATTCGAATGGGCGCGCGATCAGGGCGCCCCCATCCGAGGCTGCATGACCCCCTCCGAACGCATGGCGGCCTGCGGCCCGATAGCCGCCGAAGCCATGCTGCGTTTCCTGGAGAAAGACCCGGAGCTCGACAAGATCTGCGACATCTGGAGCACCGCGAAGAACAAAGGGACATGGAAAGGCGCCATGCAGGGCCCGGACTGGGCCGGCGAGCGGGGGCTGCTTAAAGCCATAGGCATAGAAGCGGAACTCGTCTGGGTCACCAATCTAGCCGCCGGAGAACGGCTGCTGCGCGAAAGCCTGGAGGACGGCAAGGCCGTTATAATCAGCACGCAGCGGCATTATTTTTTCGCCTCCGGCTATAACGCGGGGAAGATATACGTCGGCTATACCGGCAAGATCATGGGCAACTACGGAGGGACCGCTCAGATGACGCTCTCCGAGATATCCAGCGCCGGCAAAGGATCTCTGGCCCTCCTGATCCCGAAGTGACCGTCCCACGGCATCACTCGCCGGCGCCCGCCCCCGCCTCCAAGCGGGGGCGGTTCTTTTAACAGCCGATTTTGATAAAATATCCTGGTCCGGCGGAGGAATTCGGTTAGATTCCGAAGCTGCCCGGCAACGGTGAAGCCTTCGGGGCCCGGCCCCAGAGGGATAAGCCCGGTCGACCGTCCGGACCTTAAGGGACCCGCGCCCAAGCGGGTACGCCTTCCAGGGAAGGACTGTTTTTCCTCTTTAGGAGGAATGGCCGTTCCATGGACGGCATATTCTCCAGGGAGGAAAACATGAACACCAGGTCGTTTATAGCGATAGCCCTTGTGGCGGCGCTGGCCGTCCGATCCAGGGCCGAGACCCCCCCAGAACTGTACTTTTCGCTGTCCCGGTCGTGCGCTCAGGACCGGACCCCGCCGGTGGACTTTTCGGCGCTAGAGAGGAGCGATATAGAGGCCCAGGGAGCCCGCAATCCGGCGGACCTGCTGGAATACCTGCCCTCGGTCTCGGTACGGAAAATGAACGGGCCGTACGGGGCTTCCATGGCCGCCATGCGCGGCTTTTCTTCCAGGCAAAGCGCGGTCGTGTACGACGATCTGAAGCTGCCCGCGGACCTTACCGGGACCGTGGACTTCTCCGTACTGCCCGCCGCCGGGATAGGCAGGCTGGAGGTCCTCCCCGGAGGGTGGTCGCCGCTTTACGGCGCCAACGCGGAAGGCGGAATACTGCATATTATAAGCCCCACGCTCAACCCGGGGACATGGACGGCCGGCGCCGGCTCCTCCTTCACGTCGCATCGCGGCCGCTTCAACGACGTAAAAGCGGGGTTCGCGGAAAAGAACTCATCCGCCTTCATCAGCGGCTCCAACGAATACTCCGGCGGCTTCCAGCAGAACTCCGAATTCATCAAGAATTCAGTGAGCGGCGTGTTCTCCCTAGACATGGACTCAGGCGGCAGGATATCGGTACGGGGCTTCGAAAGCCTGTCCAGGACCGGCCTCCCGTCCGGGACACCGGTCAACATCTCCGAATGGAACGGCAGGAAAGAGCGGCGGGCCAACAGTCTGGACGATTATCAGAAGAGCGAACGGAACCTGATCGGCGCTTCCTACGAGGTTCCGGTCCTGCGGGACGCGAAGGCGAGCTTCTCCGCCGGCCGCGGGAACAACGTGGTGAACGCGTTCCAGTTCGGCTCTATGACCAGGATCACGCTCGAGAACCGCATGGTTTCGGCCAAGCTGTCGACCGCGGACACTGTCCTGGGCGTGGATTACGAGCGCGACGTCCTGGCCTCGGACCTGTACGGCGGACACGCCAGGCGGACCTGGGCGCTTTACGGTCAGCATGTCTTAAGACCGGCGGAGGGGATCGAAGTGACCCCTTCCGCCAGGTACGACGGGAACAGGCGGCGGGACAACGACGGCGACCGCCGCATTTACGAGGACAGGCTCTCACCCGGACTGTCCGTGGTCTACGCCCCGTCTTTCGATTGGAAGTTCTCAGCTCGAGCGGCCCGGGCCTTCCAGGCGCCGACCTTCGCCGACCTCTACGACCCGTTCGTGCCCGCGGCGGACCGGTCCGCGAACCTCAGGCCGGAGCGCTCCATCAACTATCACGCCGGGGCGCGCTGGAACTCCGCCTCCGGTCTCTACGCGGGGGCCGGCGGCTACTACTCGCTCATAAAGGACAGGATAGGGCTGGACGCGAACCGCAGTTTCGCCGCCTACAACATGGAATCGGCGTTCAACAGGGGGCTGGAATCGGAGCTCGGCTATAAGGCCGGGCGGCTGGAACTGAGCGGGGTTCATACCTACAACCTCAGCAGGGGACGGACCTCCGGCGGAAGATACCGTTCGATAGCGTTCAGCCCCCTCCACCGGGCGGCGCTCACCGCCAGGCTGCGGGCAGGCGCCGCCGGTTTTATGTTACGGGCCAGGCACACCGCCAAGCAGTATACGGGACGCGCCCATACCGGTCTGCGCATTCCAGACTATACGGTAGCGGACGCCAGGGCCTCGTACAGGGCCGGCGTCTTCGAGATAGCCGGCGGGGCGGAGAACGTCCTGGACCGGCATTACGCAGAGACGGCCGACACCGCTAACGGGTACTACCCTCAGCCGGGGCGAGTCTGGACGATATCGCTCAAGGCGGCGTTCTGACCCTGGAACAGGCCGAGAGCGGGGGTTGACAACCGGGATACATGGGCTATAATCATATAGGGGGCTTAGAACAAGAAAAACGGGCATTTACGGTCGGGACATCCAGGGCGTACTCCTATGCCTCAGGAACAATACCCCGCTGCTTTGCGTTCTCACAGGCGCAGCCGGATCGCGGCGGCGCAGGTCCTGTGCGCTTTTCTTTCTTACGCCGACGCCCAGGGACCGGCGCCGTTCAGGGACGCGGCGGGAAACGCCGGAGCTCCTGTGATAGCGGTCCTTAGCGCGGATATGGGTCCGTACCATGAAGCCCTCTCAGGCCTCAGGGAACAGATCGGCTCGGAGGTCCCGGCGTATGTCCTTCCCGCGCAGACCCCGCTGATAACCGCGGACACCCGGATAGTGGTGGCCTT
>JAKLEK010000018.1 GCA_022703115.1 Elusimicrobiota bacterium | reverse complement strand
GGGGTGGGGAGTCGGGAGGTGGGGGGGCGGGGGGCAGGGCGGAGAGGTGGTAGAAGATGTTCTTGCGGATTTTCTGGAGGTCGGAGTTCACGGGGTTGCGCAGAAGCACGGGGGTTATGGCGTCCAGGGACTTCGTGAAGAGGGCGCGGGCTTCGGCCTTGTTCTTCAGGGCGGCATTATAGTGGTCGGCGCCGAGGCGGAAGGCGTAGCGCGGGGACGGGTCCCAGGCCAGGGCGGCCGCGTGGCTCTTCACCCTTTCGGCGTAAGAGGCGTTCTTCGCGTAGGCGTCGCGGGCCCAGGCGACTACTGAAGGGATGGTAAAGACCGCCAATAGGGCGGAAGCGGCGGCGAGCGGCAGGGCTATGTTCTTCCGTATCCTTATCCCCCCCTCTTCCTCGTCCTCGGCGTCATAGCGGAACTTCCGGGGCTCGGCGGCGGGCTTGGAGGCGAGCGCGCCGATTAGGACGTAGAAGACCAAGGCGTTGGCCGGCATCTGGGAACCGAATTCCACCAAATTATGCAGGGAGGCGGCGAGGACGGCGCCGAGCGCCCCGCCGTAGAGGGACTTCACGGTGAACGAGGGGCAGTTCAGCCAGACGCGCGCGAGGCCGGAGAGGGCCAGGGCGAAGCCGGCCAGATAGATCAGGCCGCCGACCAGGCCGCTCTGGACGAAGAGCTCCAGCCAGTCGCTGTGCAGGTGGCGGACGAAGCCCCAGGAGGGGATGTCGGAGTACCTGTAGGCGTGGAAAGCGTGCTCCACCGCGCCGAGACCGACGCCGAAGAGTGGGAAGTCGCGGAGCATCTCGAGGCCGCTGCGGTACATGGAGAAGCGCACCGTAACCGAGCGCACCAGGTCGCCTTCCGCGTAACCCAGCAGGAGGCGGTTGTTGTAGAGGATGAGGCCGTAGACGGCCAGGAAGAAGACGAGGCCGGAGCGGGCCGCCAGCCTGGCGGTCCTGTCGCGCAGGAAGGAGGCGGAGACGAAGGCCATCAGCGAGAAGGCGCAGACGAGCGAGTGCAGCCCCCCCCTCGAGCCGGTGCGGACCACGCCGTAGACTACGGCGCAGAGCATGACCGATTTGAGGAGCTGAATGGCCGCCAGGTCGAAGAAGCGCCGGCGGCTGCGGCCGGAGAGCATGTCCCTGAAACCCGAGACGAAGACCCCGCAGCCGGCCATGGCCGACATTATAAGGAAAGTGGCGGCGTGGTCCCTGTTTATGAACGGCCCGAACGGCTCGCCTTTGACGTAGCGGGCGCCGTAGATAAGGGCGTTCTCGCCGGAGGCCTGGAACATGCCGAAGAGCGACAGCAGGACGCCCATGCCGAAAACGGTCCACATCAGGCGTTTGAACTGTTCCGGGGCGCGTATTATCTGGGGGACGACGAAGACGACGGCGGCGTAGAAGAGCCACAGCAGGATGGCGTTGAGTGTTGCGGGGCGCCAGACGGTGAAGATAAGCGCGGACGGGGCGTTAACCGGGTTCTCGCGCAGGGCCTGCAGCAGGCCGATAAGGGCGACGGCGAGCAAAGCCGGCAGCAAGTTGCGGTATAGCGCGGCTGGGTAAAGCGACACGCGGTCCCGGAAGAGGCGGTAGACGGAGGCGAAAGCGGCCAGCTGGAGCAGGGCCAGGGCCCAGGGCTCGACGGCGGCGAAGGCCAGGGGCGCGAAGACGAGGGATAAGATCAACAGCTTTTCCATAGTTGCTGCCAGGGGGCCCGGGGGCTGCGGCTATTTTTTGTTAACCAGCATTTCGATCGCGGCCTTTATTTCCCCCAGTACCTGGTTGAAGACCGCCGCGCCCTGTCCCATCGGGTCCCTCTGCCCCTTCCCCTCGCTTCCCGTACAGAAATCCAGGAACAGATGCATCTTCCGCATGCTCTGGGGGAACCGTTCGGCCACGATATCGAAATGATATTCTTCCATGGGCAGGACCACGTCCGCCCAATCCACATCCTGTTCCATAACGAGCGTGGGCGTATGTTTAAGGTCTTTCACTCCCGCCTGTATAAGGAACTCTATCACTTCCCCGGGCATGTTAGTATAGGCCTGCGCCGCCGTTCCCCGAGAACGAGACTCGAACTTCGGTCCGCCCAGGTGCCTCAGCAGTTTTTCCGCCGCGGGGCTGCGGCACATGTTCCCGGTGCACACAAAAAGCACTTTCATCCCTAAAGTTTATCATTTTCCCATCAGCCGTTGCCGTTCGGCCGCCCCCAGCCGTATAGAGGCCCGGGCTTCGCGACACGACGTTGTCGTCTTCGCATATTACAGTATAGACAAATAAGCGTTGACATCTTGTCTTTTATAGGATACAGTATATATGGAAGCAAGAAAACGGCAAGTGCTGCATTACGTGTCATCGGGGAAAGATCTGTTCGGAGACTGGCTTAATAGCCTGGCGGACATATCGGCCAGGGCCGCGATATTAAAGCGAATAGATAGGGTCGAAGAAGGTAATTTTGGAGACCACAAATATCTCGGAACGGGGGTATATGAGCTCAGGATACACCATGGTCCCGGATACCGCGTGTACTATGGTGAAGACGGTATGAATATAGTTCTGCTTTTATGCGGCGGAGCCAAGCACGGCCAAAAGAAAGATGTAGTCATGGCCTGCAGATCATGGGCTAATTACAGGAGAAGAAAATGAGACGCACTATTTCGCATCGTTCCTATCTGCGCAAACAGCTTTCCAGACCGGAAGAAGCCGCGGCATATTTGAATTCCGTAATAGAGGATAACGATACGGGAGCTCTGTTAAAGGCTATCCGCAACGTCGCCAATGCCCATGGGGGGATAGGCGCCCTGGCAAAAGCCGCTAAGATGAGCCGGACCAGCCTGTACAAAACTCTTTCCCCTACCGGCAACCCGGAGATATCTACGCTGGAAACTATCCTGGCTGTTTATGGTATTCGTATCGGTTTCTTTGCCGTAAGACCAGAAACCAACGCGCGAAATCATTCCAACTGCGGCAGTCACGGCTTTTACGGCCGTCCTTCAGTCTAGCCGTTCGGCCGCCCACTCACTCAGTTCGAGGGCGCGGGGCCTGTCGCAGCGCCGGCTATTAGCTTGTGGCTATTGGCTTGTGGCCAAACGGGTATTACTTTATGGTTAATAGCCACCAGCTACGAAATATCTGTTTACTACCGACTAATAGTTATCGGATCAAGAACGTAATAAATAAAGAGGCCGTCCTTTCGGGACGGCCTCTTTATTTGCTTAAAGGCTGATGTTCTTAGAACATGCCTTTTACTTCGAGGGTGGTGATGTTGTCCACGTAGTTGTTGGAGCGGTAGTTGGAGACGCGGGTCTTGTAGGCGTAGCCCACGCCGGCTTTTAGCCATTTCTGGATGTTGTAGTCCAGACCGGCCCGGCCGTTCCAGTAGCTGTCGCGGCGCTTGGCGTTGTCACCGGGGACCTCTTCGGGGTACCTGATGGACTCGTAGCTCGCGCCGAGGGTGGCCTTGAACTTGTTGATCTCGCGGGAGACGGAGAGGTCGTTAAGCGTGCTGGTGTAGAACCTGCTGTTGGAGAAGGTGGATTCCACGTTGCCGCGCTTGCCGTAGAGTACGACCTCGGTCTTGGAAACCGGCTTCCAGGCCAGCTGGGCGCCGTAGCCGCCGGTGGTCTTCTTCCGGGAAGCGCCGGCCAGCTCCTTGCGGTACGTCCGGAACTGGGCGCCGGCCATCAGTTTGCCGGTCAGCTTGGGGGCGATGTTGCCGCTGATACCGGCGTCCACGTTGCTGTGAAGGGCGCTGCCGGTGCCGGAAAGGGCCCGCTCCCAGTATTTCAGCGAACCGAAGTGGTAGGCCAGGAACAGAGTGGTCTTGGGCTGGACCTTGTAGTTCAGCGAAGCGCCGCCGATGATCTCGTCGCGGTCCAGGTTCTTATAGGCCTTGACCAGGTAGTCGTTGACGATGTGCTGGGCGTCCACGCTGAAGCCGAGGCGGCCTTTCAGGGGCGAGTCGTAAACGAGCTCGGCGTTGTTCTGCACGCGCTTGGCGCGGGCGGTCAGCTCGGAAGTGGCCTGGTCGGTGGTAGCGGCGTACCTGTCGGAGGCCTTAAGGGTCCTGCCTTCCGCCAGCTTCATCTCCACGCTGGCGTTGGCGTTGTGGTGAACGGCGTCGTTGATGCGGTGGGCCCGGCTGTAGAACAGGCCTTCCACGTTGTAGCCGACGTCCACTTTCAGACGGGAGCCTTCCTTGGCGAGGTTCAGGCCGCCCATGGAGCGGTTATAGAGCGAGGCCTTGACCAGGTCCCGGGTGAGGTAGATATTGCTGTCGTATTTCTCCTGGCTGGAGAAGACGGGATTGATGTCCACGCCCGCCAGCTTTATGTTCTGCAGGGCGAAAGCGGAGCCGGCCTGCAGCGTCAGAAGAAGCGCTATGATCGTTCTTGTCATTTTATCTCCTTAACTCTCAAATAAGTAACAGCGCCGAAGTTCCGCGGCGGCTCAGCTCGGCGTGGAACCGCTGACCTCGGTGGATTCCTCGGCTTCCTGCACCGGGTTGACGGAGGTCTCGGGGACGACGGCCACCGGCTCGGCGGCGGGCGTCTCTTCGGTCACGGCCGGCTCTTCCGCGGGCACGACCGGAGCCGTCGGGGTCTGGGCCACCGGCGGGACGGCGGAGAAAGAGGTCGATTCGCCGGCGTTCACCACCTGCGTGCCGCCGCCGGTGGGGTTGGAGACCACGGCGCGGCCTTTCTGCACTTCCACCTGGGTCACGGCGCCGGTGGTGTTCAGCTTGACCTCGCTGTTGGAGGTCATGACCACGGACTGGCCGGCCTGGTTCTTGACGACCACGGAGGCGCGGCCTTCGGAAGCGACCACGAGGGCGTTGCCGGAGAAGGAGGGCTTGAATTCGGAACCGGTCACGCCGGTTATCTTCATGCCGCCGGCTTCCACTTCCACGGTGCCGTTGACGACGAAGAAGGTGACGTTGGAGTCAAGCTTGGTCGGGATAGGGTCGCCCGGCTTTATGGTCATGACGACCACGCCGTTCTTCATGAGCTGGACGGTGCCGGCCACCTTGGTGATCTTGATGGTCTTATCGGCGGCGAAAGCCAGACCGACGCTCAGGAACAATATGGCGGATAGTAATATTTTCGCGTATTTCATCAGGCAAGTTCTCCTTACCGAAACCGGCGTAATGCCGGGTCAGCGTTAATATTTAACAAATATTGCCGGAGACCGGTCAACCGTAATTTTCCAAGTGTGACTAAAGGCACAGACAAAACAAAAGTCGGGGGACAACAGAACAGAGGTCGGGAGTCTACCGCAAAAACGTCGGGAGGTCGGGGAACCAAGGGGAATCGGGAGCGGACTACGCTTGCCTGTCGTGTGTTTTTGGACGCTGCGCCGGTTTTCCGATGGAAAAGCCGGCATCGTCGGCGATCTGGGGTCTGCGGTTGACAACGGTTTTTGGTACAATCATCGTATGAAAATGAATATCCTTTTTGCGGGCGCGGCGTACGGGGTCCTGATGTTATGCGGCGGCCCGGCGGCCGCGGGCGGCGGCTTTCCCTTATGCATGTACGGGGTGAATTCGGCGCGCGACCTGGCCGTGATAAAGGAGGCAGGGTTCAACTGCTTCCATACCTATAACCAGGACCCGGAAACCCTCGCCGGACTGGCGGCTGAGGCGGGCAAGCTGAAGATGAAGATGACGGCGTATCCGGACAAGGTGATGGATTCCGCTTACGGCGAAGCGGCTAAAAAGTGGCCGATGCTGGCCTGGTACCTGTACGACGAGCCCGAAGTGCGCGGCATCCCCCCCGCCGAACTTGAAAAACTGGAGCGGAAGACGAAGGCCTGGTCTCCTAAGCAGCGGACCGCCTTCGTGATGGGCGACGGGAACGCGGCGCTGACCTACGGGGCGTACGGCGACGCGCTGATGACGGACTGGTACCCGGTGCCGCACCTAAAGACCGAATCGGTCGGCTACCACGTGGCCCTGGTCAAGTCGGCGGCCGGGATCATGGACGCCGAGCGCCCGGACCGGCCGGTCTGGGCCGTGCTGCAGGCTTTCGACTGGATGATCTATCCGCAGCGCAGAAAAGAACGCGTGGGCAGATACCCCACCTTCACGGAACTGCGGTTCATGACCTATCTGGCGCTGGCGCGGGGCGCGAACGGTCTGTTCTATTACACTTTCTCGCAGGAAGGGAAGACCCTGGACGCCTGGCCGGAGCGGTGGTTCCTGTTCAAGCGGCTGGCGGCGGAGATAAATTCCCTGGCGCCGGTGCTGGAAAAGGGCGCGGACACCGAGCCGCCGACGGGCCTGGACGAGCGGCTTATAGCGAGGGTGCTGAAGAAGGGTTTCAAACGGTACATGATCCTGCTGAATCCGTCCGACGCGAAGGTCCCGCTGGACGCGGCCCTGCTGAAGGGCTGGAGACCGCTGTTCGAGGAGAAGCGCCGGTACGAGGATATCCTGCCGGGAAAAGAGAACCTTTATATGCCGGGATATCGGACGCTCGTACTAGAGAAATAAAAATCGGGAGTCTACCGAAAAAAGTCGGGAGCGGACTACGCTGACCTGTCGTGCGTTTACGGACGCTGCGCCGGTTTTCCGAAGGAAAAGCCGGCACCGTCGGGGGTCGGGAAGTCTGGGGTCGGGAAGTCGGGTGTTATGAGACGTAAATTTAAGGTTATCGCGGCGATCGTGGTCCTGGCTCTCGGGGCGGGGACGTTCGTCTATTTCCGGTTCAAGGCTATTTCCGAGAGCGTTATACTCGCCATCGGGACACAGGCCGGACAAAAGCTCGGACGGGAGATAAAATTCACCAGGATAGGTTTCTCCCCCCTGAAGGGCGTGGTAATGGAAGGCGTCCGCGTGTCGCGCGCGCCGGACGCTTCCAAAGGCTGTTTTTTCTCGGCTGACAGGGTGGAGATAAGGCCGGAGATCTCCGCGCTGCTCAAAAAGCGGCTGGTTTTTTCCGAGGTCCGGCTGGTAAATCCGTCGATAAGCGTCCGCGAGATGAACGGCAGGTGGGATTTTTCGGACCTGCTGGCGCTGCTGCCGGGAACAGCGAAGGGCCTCCACGTGACATGGAACGCGAAGAAGCTGACGCTTACCGGCGCCAGAGTGGAGGCCGATATGGCCTCGTCCGGGCGTTCGTTCGCTCTGGAGAACGCGGACGTGACGGTGCGGCACTATTCCGGCCTGGCCGGCAATTTCGGGCTCGAACTGCGCGGCCGACTGAAGAGCGCGGTGAAGGGACAGCTGTTCTCGTCCGAAGTCTCGGCGAAGACGGAGCTTAACTTCAGTTACGCGGGGCTCACTTCGGCCGCGGGCTCGGCCGCGCTGGAGAACGCCGAACTTGGGGCGGTTGCGCTCGACAAGGCGGAGCTCGACTGGGAACTGTTCAACATGGACAAGCCGGCGACGGCGGCGAATTACTCCGCGCATCTGACGGCCGAAGGGCTGTACGTTCCGGAGCATAGCTGCGGCGCCGCCCCGCTGGTGAATTCGGCCATGCGGACGCTTTCCTCGGTCATGGGCAGGGAAGCGCCGCCGGTCGGGGACATAAAGCTGGAGAGCCTGGCGCTGTACATGGCGCTCAAGGACGGCAGACTGCGGGTGGAGCACCTGAGCATGGATACGAATTTCCTGGACGTGGGGGCCGAGTACGAGCTGGACGGGCCGGCCCGGTCGGTAAGTATACGTTTCGGGGCGCGGGCCGGGAAGAACGCTCTGGACCTCTCGGCCAAAGGGCCGATGGACGCGCCGGAGATCTCGCCCGCTATGTCGTCCACCCTGGACCGCAAGCTGACGGAAGCGATACGCGCGGTGAACTCATTCTTCACTGGAATATTCCCTATAACCGCAACAGGAGGGCATCATGCCTAAGAAAGTGCTTGTAATCGGCAGCGGACCGGCCGGCTATCCGGCCGCGCTGAGGCTGAAAGAGCTGGGGGCCGAGCCGTTCATAGCGGAGTGCTGGGATTTCGGCGGCACCTGCCTGAACAGGGGCTGCATACCGTCCAAATCGCTGCTGGACGCCGGCTACCGCGCGCACGCGGTAGAAGCGCTGAAAGGCCTGATGGCCGACGGCCGGACGCTGGATTTTTCGCCGGAGATGCTGTCCTGGGACAAGATAAAGGCGCGCCGGGCGGCCGCGGTCACGGGGCTGCGGACCTCGCTGGAGAGGATGTTCCAGTCCAAAAAGATAGAGGTGGCGCGCGGACGGGCCGTTTTCACCGGCAGGAACCAGGTGACTATAACCGGGAAAGAGGGCTCCACGGTGAGGGAATTCGACGCGGCGATCATAGCCGCGGGAACGGCTCCCGGCTTCCCCCCTCCTTTCAACGCCTTCCGGACGAAGTTCACCGATTCCAACCGGGTGTTCGACATGCCCAGGCTGCCGAAGTCCATCACCATAGTCGGCGGAGGAGTGATAGGCCTTGAGTTCGCGTGCTTCTTCCATTCCATGGGTTCCGCGGTGTCGGTGGTGGAACTGCTGCCGGAGATCCTGCCGGGAGAGGACGAAACGGTGAGCCGGACGCTGAGGACTTCGTTCGAGAAGCGCGGGATAAAGTTCCACCTCGGCAGGAAAACGACCGCCATAGAAACCGGGCCGGAAGCGAAGACGCTCACCCTGGACGACGGCGCGAAGATAACCTCGGAAGAGGTGCTGGTGGCGACGGGCCGGGTGGCGCATCTTCTGAACCTGGGGCTGGACAAGCTGGGACTGGAGTGGGACAGAAAGGGCATAAGGACGGACGCGCGCATGCGTACGGCGGCGGAGAACATATACGCGGCCGGGGACGTGAACGGGATAAGCACGCTGGCCCATTCGGCGTCGCGCCAAGGCGAGATAGCGGCGGAGAACATAATGGGCGCGGCCAGGGAGTTCGACGAGAACATAGTGCCCAAGTGCATTTACACCTGGCCCGAAGTGGCGTCGGTGGGGCTGAACAAGAAGCAGGCGGAGGCGAAAGGGCTGACGGTGAAGACTTCGCGGGCCTATTTCGCCGGGGTGGGCAAGGCCGTGACGCACGGGGAAACGGAAGGGTTCGCGCAGCTGGTGTACGACGCCGGAGACGGAACGATACTGGGGGCGCAGATATCGGGCGAGACGGCCACCGAGATAATACATGTGCTGGCGGTGGCGGTGAAGACGAAGATGAAGAAGGCGGAACTGAAGGAGATAATTTTCGCGCATCCGACGATGGCGGAAGCGATACACGAGGCGCTGAACAAAAGCTAGTAGGCTCATCACATCGTTACATTGATATCCATAGCTGGTTGCTATTTATCAATGATTGCTAGTATGCTGGTAGGCTGGTAAGCGGGGAGGCTAGTAGGCTGCTGTTCTATGATTGCTAGTATGCTGGTAGGCTTTATAAGGAAAATTCCTTATAGCCTACTAGCGATCACGCATCAGAAGCATACTAGCGATCATGCATCAACAGCCTACTAGCATACCAGCCTCCCCAAGCGATCACACATCAGCAGCATACTAGCCTACTAGCATACCAGCATTCTTATTATGAAACTCCTATCCTGGAACGTAAACGGGTACCGGGCGGCGCTGAAAAAGGGGCTGCTGGATTTCGCCGCCGCCGAGAAGCCGGACATCCTGGGGCTGCAGGAAGTGAAGGTCTCGGCCGATCAGCTGGCAGGACTGGAGCTGCCGGCTGACTACCGGGCGGAATGGAACAGCGCGGAACGCAAGGGGTACAGCGGGGTGGCGGCTTTTTTCAGGAAGGCGCCGGAGGCGGTGAGGCGGGGGCTGGGCGAGGGCCGCTTCGACGCCGAGGGGCGGGTGATCGCTCTGGAGTACAGGGACTTCCACCTGCTGAACGTTTATTTTCCTAACGGGGGCGCGGGGCCGGAAAGGCTGCGGTTCAAACTGGATTTTTACGAGGCGTTCCTTAAGCATATAGAGGGGCTGAGGAAGACCGGGAAGGCGGTGGTGTTCTGCGGAGACGTAAATACGGCGCACAAGGAGCTGGATCTGGCGCGGCCGAGGGAGAACGAGGGGAATTCCGGTTTTCTGCCGGTGGAGCGGGCCTGGCTGGACAGGGTGACGGGGAGCGGCTGGGTGGATACTTTCAGGGTTTTTCATGCGGAGGGCGGGCGGTACTCGTGGTGGGATTACAAGACGCGGGCGAGGGAGAGGAACGTCGGCTGGCGTCTGGATTATTTTTTCATAGATGAGGGGCACAAAGGGATGGTAAAGGACGCTTTCATTTTGCCCGATGTGCAAGGGTCCGACCATTGTCCGGTCGGCATAGAGCTGGACGCATAAGGCTGATCACATCGTTACGTTGATATCCATAGCTGGTATGCTGTTGATCAATGATTGCTAGTGGCTTTTGATGCGTGATCGCTGGTAGCTACAAGGAAATCTCCTTATTGAGCATACTAGCATCCCCGCCCCC
Organism: Elusimicrobiota bacterium; assembly: GCA_022703115.1. Classification (GTDB taxonomy): domain Bacteria; phylum Elusimicrobiota; class Elusimicrobia; order Elusimicrobiales; family UBA9959; genus YA12-FULL-51-18. The sequence continues at coordinate 3,211 of JAKLEK010000018.1, read as the reverse complement.
TGGTCGCCCCCCTGCTTTCCTTGCCCTATCGGTTTGGATTTTGTTAAATTAGAGAATCGTACATTTTACCGGACTTCCGTATTTTCCCGCTTGCGAAAGCCCACTGGAGGAAGAAATGATAACGGCTACGGCGCCCAGAAAGACCGCCCTTAACGAGACCATGCGTAAGGCCGGAGGCAGGATGGTGGATTTTCACGGCTGGGAACTTCCCATACAGTTCGAGGGGATACTAAAGGAACACGCGGCGGTAAGGAATTCGGCCGGCATCTTCGACGTTTCCCACATGGGGCAGCTGTTCGTGACCGGCGCGGACAGTTTCAAGCTGCTGCAGAAGGCGAACGCCAACGACCTGCGCAAAGCGACAATAGGCAAGGGGGTCTATTCGCATCTGCTTAACGAAAAGGGCGGGCTGGTGGACGACATCATCGCTTTCTGCCTGGCGCTGAACCGCTATCTCGTGATCGTGAACGCCACCACTTCAGTGAAGGATTACGAGTGGCTGCGCAGCAGGACCGGCAAAGACAACGTGAAGGTCGAGAACATGAGCGACCATTATTCCATGCTGGCGGTACAGGGCCCGAGCGTGCCGAAAATGATGGAGACTTTCGCGCCGGAGGCGCTCAAACTGCCGCGCTTCGGCATAGTGGAAAAGAAACTTTACGGAGAGGACTGTTTTATCAGCCGCACCGGCTACACCGGAGAGGACGGCTTCGAGATAACCGCGCCGCACGCGGCGATACAGAACGTCTGGGACGCGATGATGGACCTGGGCCGGCCCTACGGCATAGTCCCCTGCGGCCTCGGCGCGCGCGACACCCTGCGGCTGGAGTCCGGCTACCTGCTTTACGGCCAGGACGTCGACGATGACCACACGACTTACGAAGCGAATTACGGCTGGGTGGTCTGCCTGGACAAGGGCGACTTCACCGGCAGGGATGTGCTGCTGAAGCAGAAGAGCGAAGGCCTGAAAAGGAAACTGACCGGCGTCACGCTTGCCGGCGGCGTGCCCAGGCCCGGCTGCAAGGTCTTCAAGGGCGGGAAGGAGATCGGGGAACTGGCCAGCGCCACCTATTCCCCCACCCTCAAGAAAGGGATAGGCGTAGGATACCTGTCAGAGCCGGGACTGAAACCGGGCGAGCCGCTGGAGGTGGAAGTGCACGGAAAGCGCCTGCCGGCCCAGGCCGCCAGGACGCCTTTCCACAAGGGGACCGCGTTCACTTTCAAGCCCAGCTGACGCTAAAGAGTCGGGGGTCCACCGAAAAAACGTCGGGGGACGACAGAACAGAAGTCGGGGGTCAAAAGAACTGGGGAAGGGATAATCTGGGGTCGGGAAGTCGGGGAATCGTAGCAAAGGAGAGAACATGCCTAAACAGGAAGAAGTGAAATACACCAAGACCCATGAATGGGTACATGTCTCGGGACAGGAGGCACTGGTCGGGCTTTCCGAGCATGCCCAGCACGAGATGGGCGACATCGTTTTCGTTGAACTGCCGAAATCGGCGCAGAACGTTGAGAAGGAAAAGCCCTGCGCCGTGGTGGAATCGGTGAAGGCCGCCTTCGACATATACGCCCCCGTTTCGGGCAAGATAGCCGCCCTTAACGACGAAGTTTCCAAAGAACCGGCGCTGATAAACCAGAGCCCTCTGGACAAGGCCTGGCTGTTCAAGGTCCAGATGACGGACCCCGAGCAGGCGAAGGGCCTTATGGACTGGAACGCCTATCAGGAGTTCGTGAAGCAGAACGCGCATTAAAGAGGCGGGGAGGCGAGGAAGCTGCTGATCAATGATCGCTAGTATGCGAGTATGCTAGTAAGCTAGTAGGCTTTATAAGGGAGATTCCTTATGGCTACAAGCGATCATGCGTCAAAAGCATACTAGCAATCATTGATCAACAGCCTACCAGCCTCCCCGCATACCAGCCTGCCACCAGGAGTCACTAATATGTTCGTCCCTACCACGCAGAAAGACAGGGAGGAGATGCTCAAGACAATAGGCGTCTCCTCGATAAGGGAGCTGCTGAAACAGGTCCCGCCTAAATTCCTGTACCCGGACCTCGGCCTTCCCGACTCTTCGCTGGACGAACAGCAGACAGCCAGGAGGATGAGGACCCTGGCCTCGGCGAACACACCGCACCTGAGCTTTATCGGCGCAGGCGCCTACGAGCGCTACGTTCCGGCTGCCGTTAAGGCCCTCCTCTCCCGCGGAGAGTTCCTGACCGCTTATACGCCGTATCAGGCCGAGGCCAGCCAGGGAATACTGCAGACCATATACGAGTACCAGAGCTCGGTCAGCGAGCTATACGGGATGGACTGCGCCAACGCCTCGATGTACGACGGGGCCAGCGCCTTCGGGGAAGCCGTGCGCGCGGCGACGCGCGTGACCGGCAGGAAAAAGATAATCTGCCAGGAGACCCTGAACCCGCAGTATCTGCGCACCCTGAAGACGTACTTCGCCGATTCCAAGGAATACACTTTCGTTACCCTGCCGCACAGGGACGGCCTGGCCGACAGGGAGAAGCTGGGAGCTCTGCTGGACGGAGACACGGCCTGCGTCGCTTTCCAGACCCCGAATTTCTTCGGCCTGATGGAGGACGCGGAACGCATATCGGACGCGGCGCATAAGGCCGGCGCTCTAGTGGTCGCGGCCGCCGATCCGGCGAGCCTGGGCCTGTTCTCCCCTCCCGGTGAGTACGGAGCGGACTTCGCGGTGGGAGAGGGCCAGGGGCTCGGACTGCCTCTAAGCTACGGCGGCCCCTATCTCGGCATTTTCACCTGCAGAAAAGAATACGTGCGGCAGATGCCTGGCCGTATAGCCGGCATGACCAAGGACAAGGACGGCAAGCGCGGTTTCGTGCTGACCCTGCAGGCCCGCGAGCAGCATATAAGGCGCGACAAAGCGGCCTCCAACATCTGCTCCAACGAGGCGCTCTGCGCCCTGGGCGCGACCATATATCTGGCCCTGCTGGGCCCGGAAGGGCTGAAGGAACTCGGGCACGCGAACGCCGAGGCGGCCGCTTTCGCGGCGCGGCGGCTTTCCGCCATAAAGGGCGTTTCCCTGAAGTTCAGGGCGCCTTTCTTCAATGAATTCGTCCTGGACACCGGCTGCGACGCGGCCGCGCTGAGGGAGAAGGTGCTGGCGAAGGAACATATCGACATAGGCCTGCCTCTCAACGCGCTTTTCCCGGCGCTCGGCCCGGGGGCGCTGCTCGTCTG
>JAKLEK010000179.1 GCA_022703115.1 Elusimicrobiota bacterium | reverse complement strand
GGATTTTCCGCGGATTTCATGGAGCTTGCGGCCTTCGACCGCGCGCCCGGCCCGGAATACGGCGTCATTATCGTTTTCGACGGCCGGGTATCGGCGGGCCAGACCGGACTCATAGACGGCTTCGCGAGGGCCGGGGGCGGCGTAATGGTGGTGGCCGGCTTTTCAGGAGCACGCGGGGTAATGGATTCGATTGGGTTCGGGGCCGGCGCCGGTCTGGAGAGGGATTTCCGTATCGCGGAGCCCGGAGCCGCGGCCCGCCGGCCCGAGCTGGACGGGTTCGAGCTGGACCGCGCTTCGGTACGCCGCGCCGCCGTCTTTCCGGTCCCGCCAGCCGGTTTCGCGCCGGTCTGGTATTTTAAGGACCCGTCCGGAACCTCTTATCACGCCATGTATCAGGGCCGCAGGGGAAAGGGAGTGGTTATGGCATGGACCTCTTCCTTCGAGTTGCGCGATACCGACCTGCCGGCGAAACCTTTCTTCGCGCCTTTCATGTCGGCCTGCGTACGCGGCCTTCAGGGCATCCGCCCTCCGGCGCTTGAAGGAACGTATGTGGGAGGGAGGTACGAAGGACGGATAGCGAACATGGACCCGGTGAAGGTCGCGGTCACAGCTCCTGACGGCGCCGTTTCCTCCGTCCTGGCGAAGGACGGCTCCTTCGGTTACGGTCTAACCGACGTTCCGGGAATATATCTCTGGACGGCCGGATCGGAGACGGGGGCGTTCTCGGTCAACCCGGACCCGGAGAACGGAGAGAGTTCGCTGGAAAAGGAAAATTCCCCCCCATGGGTCCTGCTGCCCGCCGAGTCCCCTGTGGAGGCTTTCAGGAGCGCGGTATACGGCGTGGAGATCGGACAGTTCCTTCTGCTGCTTGCGCTTTCAGCTTTCCTGGCCGAGTTCCTGCTTTCCAGGAGGGTCCTGTGAGGCTTTCAACTTCCTTACGGCTGTGCCTGGCTCCGGTCCTGTTCCACCTTTGTTCCTCCGCGGCGGAAGGTTTTTCCCTTACGGAACTCGACATGGGTCCTTCCTGCGCGGTGCCGGAGTCAGCCAGGGCCGAGATCTTGAAGGCCCTGGGCGCGGCGACCAGCGTGGATACGGACGCCGCGCCCAGGCGGATACGGCTTTCCGATCCCGCGCTGTTCGAAGAACCGTTCGTGGTCCTTTCGTGCTCCGGAGCGCCGGGCGCGATAGACTACGACGAGGCGAGGAATCTCAGGCTTTACCTTTCGGCCGGAGGGACTCTTTTCGCCAACGACGCTTCCGGAACGCGTAAAAGCGCGTTCGCGGCCTGGCTCGAGCGGACCCTGGAGCTTGCGCTGCCCGGGTCGGAGTTGAAGCCCGCTCAAAAGGGGCATCCTCTTTTTAAAAGTTTTTTCATGAGCCTCGCTCCGGGGGGGCGCTACGATCTGGAGAGGGAGCCCTCGGCGCTGGAATACGGCGGCCGGTACGCGGTCATATTTTCCAGGAACGACCTGGTGGGGATATGGTCTAGGAACGCGCTCGGCCGCCCTCTGCACGAGCCGTCCCCCGGCGGAGCGCGCCAGCGCCGGGAGGGAGAAAAACTGACGCTGAACATACTCGTCTACGCGCTGACCGGGTCCTATAAGCAGGACGCGGTGCATCAGCCGTACATCATGCAGCGTCTGCGCCAGCTGGACGCCGGCGGGGCGGCGCGATGATGCGCGTGTTCCTGGGTTCCGGGTGGTATTTCCTGGCTGCCGGCGCCCTGCTGCTGGCGGTCTTCGCGAAAGCCGCGGGAAGCTCCTCCCGGCTCCCGCGTCAGCTCAGGATCCTGCGCCTGGCCGCCGCGGCCCTTACAGCCTTGCTCCTGGCCAGGCCCTACGCCGTTCTCTACCGTTCCGCGCCGGAGCCGCCGCGTCTGGCCGTGCTTCTGGACGCGTCCGTACATATGCGCGAAGGGCATACGGCCAGGGGGTCCGGAAGGACCAAGTACGCAGAAGCTTCGGCCTGGCTCGCCAGGAACCTGCCCGGGCTCGGCGCATCGGCGGCGGTGGAATGCTACGCGTTCTCCGACAGGCTCTACCGGACGGACTGTTCTTCTTTTACGGTCTCAGTCCCGGCTGGAGGCTACGCCGAATCGGACCTGAAAGGCGCGCTCTCCGCGCTCGCGGGGGACGGCGGCGGGGCGTCCTGTCCCGACCGCGTCTGGATATTCACCGACGGGCTTTCCCTTTCCGGCGGGGACTGGCCGCCGGACGATTTCGGGTGCCGGGACCGCGCGGATATAATCTCCGTGGGCGCTGTTTCGCCTCCGCGCGGCGTATCGGTCTCCGGACTTTCGGGGCCGCCCTTCGCCTTCGCCCATATCCCGTTCCAGATCTCCGGAAGCGTCCGCGTATCCGGACTTAAAGGTTCGCCGCTGCGCCTGAAACTCATGGACGGGAACGGCGCCGTCGCCGGAACGCGGACCTTCCAGGCGGCTTCGGACGACGAGATCGTGACCGCCACTTTCACCGTAAGCGCTCCCTCCGTCGGCCGCGCCGACTACTCTTTCTGCGCGGCCGTCGGCCGGGGAGAAGGCTGTTCGGCGGTGAGACCTCTGGCCGTTTCGGTCATAAGGGAAAAGCTCAGGGTCATGTACCTGGCCGGCCGGCCTTCGTTCGAGTACGCGTTCCTGAGGGACCTGCTGAAGGGCCGCAGCGGCATAGACCTGGTCTCCTTCGTGATCCTGCGCGATCCGGAGGATATGCCGGCTACGGACGAACGGGAACTTTCGCTCATTCCGTTCCCCGTGAACGAGATATTCCTGCGCGATATCTCGCATTTCGACGTGTTCATCATGCAGGATTTCGACCTGCGGCGCTTCTCCGTGTCCGGTAATTACATCTCCTCCCTGGCCGATTTCGTGCGCAAGGGCGGCGGACTGGCCGTTCTGGGCGGCCGTTCGTCCTTCGGCGGCGGAGGGTATTACGGGATGCCTGAGCTGGAAGCCATGCTGCCGGCCGGGGCCCGGGACCTTCCCGACTTTTCCGAAGGACTGGAATACAAGGTGTTCCCCTCCGGCCATGCCGCGTCCAGGCTGTTCCCGTTCCAGGAGAACGACGAGGGTTTCTGGGCCGGGGCTCCGTCTCTGAGGGGCGCCAGCCTGCTGGGACCGCTGAAACCAGGCGCCCGGTCCGTTTTCTACTACGAGGATCCTTCTTCCGGCGGGAAGAGGGTGTTTTCCGCGGAACGAGAATACGGGAAAGGGCGCGTTATGGAGATAGCCGGGACCTCCACATGGAGGTGGAAAATGCTGGGCGCGCGCCAAACGAAGTATTCCGGACTTTATTCCGCGTTCTGGAGCCGTACCCTCGCCTATCTGGACGGTTCGCTCGGTCTTGAAAAAGTGACGCTGGACCCCCTCCCGCGTCCAGGCCCGGGCCGGCCGTTCAGGCTGAAGGTCCTCAACGACGACTATCTCCCCCCCTCCGAGAGCGAGCTCGTATCGGTGGACGCTTATCTGGAGGCCGGCGGCGAGACGGTCCCGGTGGAATTCACGCGGTCCGGCCGCGGGCTGACGCTCACGGAAACCGGCCGGCTGGCCTACCGTTACGCCGACGAGATCTTCTCCCTGGGGCGCGAGTTCGTGGATGCCGTCCGCGGCAAGGTCACGGGGAGTTCGATTCAGGTG
>JAKLEK010000178.1 GCA_022703115.1 Elusimicrobiota bacterium | reverse complement strand
CCGTCTGAGAGGCATAGCCTCTGAAACGGCACTGGCATAGCCTTGACGCCGGTTCCGCGTTCCGGGCCCCTGACAGGACCCGCGAACTTTAGTTGCGGTTGACCGTTAAATCACGGCCGGCGGAAGGCTGTCTCCGTCGCCCGCTCCAAATAAGGAAAGAACCTTATGGCTACAAGCTAAAAGCTGCTGGCAATGAAATACCAGATAATAGCCGTCATTTGCCGGGACCCCGGACCGCGAGGCGCGTGACCTGGGTTCCGGTTCCGGGGCGGGTTGTTAGGGTGGGGGGTAAATGTTAGAATAAGACCACTATGGACCGACCTTTCCGGAAGATGAGGGTGCTGGCCAAACTCGGCTGGAGCATCATGACGGCCAAACTGCTGAAAAGGCGGCGGCCGGTCTTCGTCGGCCTTTACATAACCAACCGCTGCAATCTGCGCTGCAAATACTGCTTCGTAAATATCGACGAACGTTTCAACGACCCGGCCAGATGGGGGTTCAGCGGGGACGAGGTGATACGGATAGTCGACGAACTCTACGAGATGGGCACCAGATGGATCTTCCTGCTCGGCGGCGAACCGCTGATGCACAAGGACATAGGCCGGATAGTCCGGCATATAACCGACAAGGGGATCCTGCTGCACATCCTCAGCAACGGCGTCCTCGTGGAGGAGAAGATAAAGGATATAGAGGCCGCGGACGGCGTCTGCGTCAGCGTCGACGGCGGCGAGGACGCCACCGACAAGATGCGCGGCGCCGGCACTTTCCGCAGGGCGCTCAAGGGAGTGGAAGTCGCCATGTCCAGGGGCATGCGGGTGCGCGTGCACGCGGTCCTGAACAAGCACAGCCTCGGGGACATGGAAGCGCTGGCCGCGATGGCGCGCGATATGGGCGTGACCATCACCATCTCGCCGCCCAACTATCTCGGTTCCAGCGACGACCCGGCCCTCAAGCTTTCGGCCGCAGAATACAAGGATTTCTACCGCCGGTACCGCCGCCTTAAGGAACAGGGCTTCCCTATCGGCAACTCGTACTTCTCGATAGACAACGCCCTGAACTGGCCCACGGATTACCACAGGTTCATCGCGCGCGGAGAAGAATATCCCGGTTATACCCCGCTGGAGTGCGTTATAGGGGACCTGCACGGCTGTATCGACGCGGAGGGTACCGTGTTCAACTGCATACAGCGCGGCTGCCTCGACGGTCTGAACATAAAGGACGTCGGCATAAAGCGCGCCTGGGACGCCCTGCCAAGCCTGCGCAAGGACTGCGTCAGCTGCGCGTCGGTAAACACTATAGAGGCCTCGGCCTACCTTAACCTGCTGCCGGACATAATAAAGGACGGTTTTTCCTTCTTCTGGGGCCGGCCCAGGCCCGGCAAATGACCTCCGAACCATGAAAGTCCTCCTGATGACTCCGGCTTACGCCACCGGGGAGGCCGAGTTCTGCGATATCGGCCTCGGGTACCTGGCCGCCGGTCTGCTGCGCGGCGGGCACGAGGTCAGGATGAGCCTGGCCCCTCTGGACGAGGCGCGGCTGGCCTCTCTGCTCGCCGCGGAAAAACCGGACCTCGTCGGCATAAAGGTGCTTACCACCAACGCCGGGGCGGCCGCGCGTACGGTCCGGACCGTGCGCGAATGCAGCCGCGCCGTGACCGTGATCGGGGGGCCGCACGTGACCGGCGACCCCGCCGGGGCGCTGGAGGGAGTGCCGGCGGACTACGCCATAAGCGGGGAAGCCGACCTGTCTTTCCCTAAATTCTCTTCCTTGTTGTCCGCCGGAACACTGGAAGATGGGAAGCGTTCGGTCCCCGGGCTGGTTTACCGCGAAGGCGGCGCCATCCTGGTCAATCCTCCCGAGCTCGTAACCGGGCTGGACGCCCTGCCCTTTCCGGCCTGGGAACTGATGCCGCCGGGCAGCCATCCTTCGCTCGTCTTCAAACGTTCGCCCGTGGCCGGCATAATCGCCACGAGGGGCTGCAGCAACCTGTGCTCCTTCTGCTCCGAATCCTACAAGAAGCTCCGCTTCCGCAGCGTGGAAGGGGTCATGGCCGAGATCCGGTATCTGGTGGAAAGGTTCGGCGTGAGGGAGATACAGTTCCTGGACAGCAATTTCACGGCCAGCAAGGACTATGTAAGAGCGCTGTGCCGGGCGATAATGGACAGCGGCCTCAAGCTGGCTTTCTGCGCCCCTAACGGCGGCCGCCTGGAACATATCGACGACGAGATCTGCGGTCTTCTGTCCGGTATAGGGTTCTATCGGATGAACATAGGCATAGAGTCCGGCTCCCCGGAGATACTGAACTCGGTGCAGAAAGGATGCGACCTTTCCCGGCTGCCGGAGAAGATAGGCCTTCTGCGCAAATACGGCATACAGACGATAGGCAATTTCATGCTCGGGTTCCCGGGCGAGACCAGGCTGCAGATGCAGCGGACCGTGGACCTGGCCCTCTCTCTGGACCTGTCCGCGATCAACGTCGCCGTCTATACGCCGATGCCGGGCACAAAGCTTTACGACCGGCTGGCCGCCGACGGCAGACTGCCGCGCGACCGCGTTTTCAGGAACTACAACTTCGTGGCGTACGAGAACGACCTCTCCGAGCTCTCTCCGAAGGAGCTCAGGCGTTTCCGTACCCGGTTCATGCTGGCGTTCTTGCTGCGCTGGCGGACGCTGCGGACCGTGGCCGAACTTATAAGGAGCGGCATAGCGTGGAACAGCCTGGTGAAACGGATCTACTGGATGTACGTCTCGAAGATGATCCGCCGGCCTTCGGCGGGCCGGTGACCGCATGAGACCCGTCTGGCACGCCGCGGCCGGGGTCGGGCTCGGCGCCGCCGTATATAAGGGCACCTCCGACTGGCGCCTGGCCGCGGTAGCCGCGGGGACCGAGGTGCTGACGGACCTGGACCATGTTCTCGAGCACTTGCTTCGCAGCGACCACCCGTTTTGCGTCAGGACCTTCTTCTCTAAGAGGAACTCGCTGGACTGGCCGAAGATGATGTTCCTGCTGCACGCCTACGAATGGGCGGCGCTTCTCGCGGCGGCGGCGGCCTGGTCGGGTTATCGGGAACTATGGGCGGCGGCCCTGGGTCTGGCCGTGCATCTCCTGCTGGACGAGATAGGCAATAGGCGTTTCATCTCACCGGGGTATTTCTCCCCCTGGTTCTATTTCTTCACATACCGTCTGTCGGCGGGGTTCCGCGTCGAAAGGCTTATACGCGAGGCCGGCGGCACAAAATGACCGTCTGCGCGCCGAAGAACCGGCCGAGCGGCGGTATCTTTTCCAGAAAGGGCTGAAAGAAGGCGATGACCCTGGCCGGCAGGTCCGGGAAGAAGAAAGGGACGAAGCCGATGAAGACCGGCGCGGCGGGCTCCAGTCCCGCCTCCCTGCACCAGCCAAGCAGCCGTCCCGGGGCGAAGGAGCGTTCCTCGTGCTCGCGATGGTAACGCGAAACCTTCTCTATCACTTTGAGCACCGGATTGTTGCCGTTGGGCTCTATTATCAGCAGCGCGTCGGAAAGACGGGCGCAGTTGCGCACGGCCGCGGCCGGATCGGACAGGTGATGAAGGACTCCGCGCAGAACGACGATATCGAAACGCCGCGCCGGGAGCGTTTCCGGGCGCAGCAGGTCCCCCGCGGAAAAAGAGACGCCGGGATAGCGGCG
>JAKLEK010000177.1 GCA_022703115.1 Elusimicrobiota bacterium | reverse complement strand
CCCAGCGCGAGGAGCCGGCCGCGCCTTATAGGCGAGAACATCCTGTAAAGGAACGGCAGCAGGTTCAGCGGGGTCAAGGCCCCGTTGACGTGTTTAAGCGCCGTGTTGAAGTCGGGGAGGAGCAGGACGAAGCCGGCCGCCTTTCCATCGACCCTCGCGAAGTAGAGGTATTCCGGCTTGAGGAGGGGCTTCAGCCCGCGGGCCAGCTCGTCCAGCTCACCGTCGGTCATCGGGACGAAGCCCCAGTTGGCGTCCCAGGCGGAATTGTAGACGTCCTTGAGGTCGGCCAGGGCCTCGTTCATGCGCTTTATGTCCACAAGGTCAAGGGAGACGCCGCCGCCCCTGGTCAGGCGGGTTATTATCTTTTCCATCCGTTCCGGGAAACCGCTCCGGGTGAAGATCTGGAAAGCGTAAAGGTCCTTGACCTTGGCGAAGCCGGCCCCTTCTATCAGTTTCGCGTAGTAAGGGGGATTGTAAGGGGTCATGACCATCGGCTCCGAATCGAAGCCCTCGATCAGGAGGCCGCAGGTCTCGTTCGTGGAGGGGTTCACCGGTCCTCGCGCCAGGTCCATGCCGGCGCGTCTCAGCCAGTCCTCCGCGGCGGCGAAAAGGCCGGCGGCGGCTTCCGGATCTTCCGCGCAGTCGAAGAAGCCGAAGAAGCCGCACTTCTCGGAGTGGAAGGCGTTATGCTTGCTGTTGATGATGGCGGCCAGCCGGCCGACCGGGCGCCCGTCCCTGAAGGCCATCAGAAGGCGGCGTTCTCCGTGCCGCCAGAAGGGATGGCCCTGTTCCAGCAGGTGGCGTACGTCCTTCTTTAGGTCGCCGACCCAGTAGGGATGGCCGCGGAACAGTCCGTAGGGGAAAGAAACGAAAGCGCCGAGCCCGCTCTCCGGGAGTTCGCGTATCTCTAAGGGCATAAGGGACGTCCGGCGCTCCAACTGCCGGGTCAGAAACAGGTCAGCGACAGCTTTTTCTTCATGACCTGCTTGTAGCAGGGCTCGAAGATGGAAAGCGCTTTGTCCAGCTGGGCCCGGGTGTGGGTCGCGGTCACTACGACGCGCAGCAGCGCCCGCTTGGGAGGCACGGCCGGGCTTACCACGGGATTGGTGAAGATGCCGTTGTCGTAGAGGATCTTCCAGAGGGCGAAAGCCTTAACGTCGTCCCCGATTATGATGGGGATTATCGGGGTCTTGGTCTCGCCGGTGTTGCAGCCCATTGCCTTGAAGCGGGCCATCAGGTAGCGGGAATTGTCCCAGAGCTTCTTTATGCGCTGCGGTTCGCTCTCTATTATGTCCAGCGCCTTGGAAATGGCCGCTACGGAGGCGGGAGGCAGGGCCGCGGAGAAGATCATGGAGCGGGAGATGTGCTGTATATAATGGATGACGTCCGCGTTCCCGACCACGAAGCCGCCGACCGAGGCGAACGATTTGGAACAGGTCCCCACCACGATGTCCACGTCCTTGTGCGAGAGGCCGAAATGCTCGCAGGTGCCGCGGCCGTGCTTGCCCATCACGCCGGTGGCGTGGGCGTCGTCCACCATAAGCCTCGCGCCGTATTTCTTGCAGAGCGCGGCTATTTCCGGGACCGGGGCGATATCGCCCTCCATGGAGAACACACCGTCCACTATAACCAGCTTGCCCTGGGTGGCGCCGGCCGTTTTCAGGACGCGTTCCAGGTCCTCCATGTTGTTGTGCCTGTAGCGGCGTATCTCCCCGCCCGCGAGCCGGCAGCCGTCCAGGATGCTGGCGTGGTCCAGCTTGTCCACTATGACCAGGTCCCCGCGGCCTACCAGGGCGGATACCACTCCGAGGTTCATCTGATAGCCGGTGGCGTAGATGAGGGCGGCTTCCTGCCCCTTGAAAGCGGCCAGTTTGCGCTCCAGTTCGGTGTGCAGGACGGTGTTGCCGTTCAGGAACCTGGACCCGGCGACCCCGGTGCCGAACTTGTTCACCGCGTCTATGGCGGCTTTCTTCATCCTGGGGTCGTTCGCGAGGCCGAGATAGTTGTTGGAACCGAACATTATGAACTTCTTGCCCTGAATGAGCACCTCAGGGGCCTGTTCGGAGGCCAGTTCCTTGAAATAGGGGTAGATGCCGGCGTCCATCAGGTGTTTGGCGGTCAGAAAAACGCGGCATTTCTCGAAAATGTCTTTCATGGTCACCTCGGTAGCGCCGGGATGCGGGCGGCTTGCCCGTCCTCCGGGGGCGCGTACCCTGTATTTTATTACATTTGCGGGGGCAATCATAGGGAAGATTTGCCCTTGGGCGCGGCGGTTCCAGGCGGGAACGGAGCGGCGGCGGGGGTCAGCTTCCGCGTCCGGCGCGGCCTTCCGGAGCGGCTTTCCGCGAGCCGGCCAGCTGTCCGCAGGCGCCCGCTATGTCGGACCCGAGGCTTTTGCGGATAGTGGCCGAGATGTTAAGGGAGGTAAGGAGGTCGCAGAAACCCTCTATCCTCTCCCTGGGCGGGGCTTTGAACTCCTGCCCGGTGGAGTTGTAGGGGATAAGGTTCACGGTGAAGTATTTGGGAGCTTCCACTTCCTTCAGCCATTCGCTCAGCCTCCTGGCGGCGGTCGGGGACGAGTTCACCCCGTCCAGCATGACGTATTCTATGAAGACCTTGCGTTTGGTGGTGAAAATGTAGTCCTTAAGCGCCTTGGCTATCTGCGACAGCGGGTATTTATCGTTGAACGGGACCAGGCGGGAGCGGAGGGCGTCGTCCACCGAATGCAGGGAGACGGCCAGGTTCACCTGGGGGAAATCCCGGGCGAAGCGCCTTATGCCGGGCACATGGCCTATGGTGGAGACGGATATATGCCGGTCGCCCAGCCCGATCAGGTCCGGGTCGGTCATGGTCCGGAGGCTGTCGGCCACGCTGTCGTAGTTGAGGAACGGTTCGCCCATCCCCATGTAGACCGCGCCGCTTATCTTCTCCCCTGGGCGGTTGGTCCTGATGTAGCCGGCCCAGAACAGGTACTGGGACACGATCTCGTCCGGGGAAAGGTTGCGTTTAAGGCCCCTGCGGCCGGTGGCGCAGAAGGAGCACTGTACCGGGCAGCCGGCCTGGGTGGAGACGCAGACGCTCCACTTGCCCGGGAACATATTGATGAGGACGGATTCGACCGGCTGCTTGTCTTTAAGGCGGAACGAGGCTTTGACGGCCCCGCCGCCCCTGGATTCCAGGACCAGTTCCGGTTCCAGGGCCAGTACCCGGAAATTCCCGCCCAGATCCGTCCTGAGCTGCTCCGGCAGGGAGATTATCTCCGAGAAGGCGGCCGCGCCCTGCTTGTACACGGCTCGGGTTATCTGCTGCAGGCGGAACCTGGGGTGGCCGTTCCCCTCAAGCCAGGCTGATATCTTTCCCAGGTCCATATTTCCCTCTCCTAAAGCCCGCAGGTCCCGGTCGCGCAGCCTCCGCCGGCCGTGAGCGGCTGGCTGTTGCGGCTTCCGTCCCGGTAGACGGTTATCCCTTTGCAGCCTTCCTTCCAGGCCAGCTTATAGAGTTCCGAGATGTCGGAGACTGAGGCCGAGGAGGGCAAATTCACCGTTTTTGAGACCGCGTTGTCGGTGTGCTTCTGGAATTCGGCCTGCATCCGTACATGCATGGCCGGCGGGATGTCGGCCGCGGTGGAGAACAGCCTCTGCACGGTCTCCGGCACGGCGCCCAGTCCGCGGACGCTGCCGGCGTTGCCGTCTATGGCCCGCATCAGCTCCTCCGAATAG
>JAKLEK010000176.1 GCA_022703115.1 Elusimicrobiota bacterium | reverse complement strand
CCGATTATTACTGGGGCGGCTATCGGCGGCGTTTCAACGGCTACATAAATCCCGTGTACGCGAGGGTGTCCAGCGTCAATAAGGATATTGGGGACAAGGTGCCGGAGCTGGCCGGCCCCTTTGAAAAGTTCAGGACCACGCAGGCCTGCTACGACGGCGCGTTCAGCCGTACGGTCTGCCACGACGCGTGCCACTCGGCATGCCATTCGGCCTGTCATTCGGCGTGCCATTCCGCTTGTCACGGCGCGTGCCACTCGGCATGCGTCAGCGCGGGGCACTAGGATCGGTAATGAAGGAAAACGCGCAGGACTGGGTGCGGCGGACCGAGTGGATCGACGGCTATGTGTCGCGCATAAAGCCGTACGTGCGCGTGCGCCGGGCCGATTCTCTCCTGATAAAGATACCCAACCAGGCCTTCAAGCTCAACGCGCAGGGGCTGAAGGTCCTGGAATACCTGCTCGGCGGCGGGACCACCGCCGGCCTGCTGGCCGGTTATACTGACAAGGAAAAGGTCTCTCTGGACATGTATTATTTCTTCAGGGACCTGGCGGCCCTGCTGAAGGGCTGCTATAACGAACGCGAGGAGCGGCTGGCGGTGGACAAGGTCCGGTTCTCCCTGCCTTACAACTCCCTGCCGGTGTTGAGCGAACTGGCCGTCACTTACCGCTGCAATCTGTCGTGCAGGTTCTGCTACGCCGGCTGCGGCTGCAGGAAAGAGGAGGAACGGCCGGACCTTGGCGCGGACCGGCTCATGGAGGCGCTGGATATTATAGCCGGCGAGGCGCAGGTCCCGTCGGTAAGCTTTACCGGCGGGGAGCCGACGCTCCGTCCCGACCTGCCCGGTCTGGCGGCGCACGCCAAGGGCCTGGGGATGTGGACGAACCTGATAACCAACGGGACCAGACTTACGGTCCGCCTGGTTTCGGAGCTGAAAGCCGCCGGGCTGGATTCCGCCCAGGTGAGCCTGGAGGCGGGCACCGCTCCGGAGCACGACGCCATAGTCGGGAAAAAAGGGGCTTTCGACGCCGCGGTGGACGGCGTGAAGAATCTGGCGCGGGCCGGGGTGCGCGTCCATACCAACACCACGGTGTCGGCCCTCAACAAGAACGCCCTGCCGGGAATAGTGGACCTTGTCGGCTCCCTTGGCCTCGGAAAGTTCTCGATGAACATGCTGATGCCCGTGGGTTCGGCCGGGGCGGACCTTCCCGGTACGTTCGTCTCGTATACCGAGATAGGGCCGATAATAGAGCATGTCAGGGCCCTCGCGTCGCGCGCCGGCCTTGACTTCATGTGGTACTCGCCGACCCCGATGTGCGTTTTCAACCCGGTCGCGAAAGGCCTGGGCAATAAAGGCTGCGCCGCCTGCGACGGCCTGCTGAGCGTGGCGCCCAACGGGGATATCCTCCCCTGCTCCAGTTATCCGAAGCCCCTCGGGAATATCTTCGAGCACAAGGGAAGGTTCAGGGCGCTCTGGGAGAGCGGGCCGTTCAGTTCGTTCCGGGAAAAAAATTTCGCCCATTCGGCCTGCAAGGCATGCGAGGACTTCGCTGTATGCAACGGGGGCTGTCCTCTCTACTGGGAAAAAGCCGGCTACCGCGAACTGACCGAGGCGGCGGCCGGGTATCGGAAGGACGACGCGTACGTAAAGGAGGGAGGGCATGGAACTGTTCCCGCCGCCGGATAAGAGCGGAAGCATAAAATTCCTGATGGCGAAGTCGCTGCCTTATCCGCGCCGCATAGCGCTGGTGGCCGGGCTGATGGCCGCCGGTCTCGGCGTTCAGCTTGCGGCGTCGTTCTGGGCCGGACTGGCGCTGCTCGCCGCGGCCTCTCTGCTGGGCATGGCGGAGGGGTACGACGCCAGGCCGAAGACGGCGGGAGAGGCCAAGTGGGAGAGAGTGACACCGGACGAATACGCGCTGATACGCCGGAAAGCGGACCGGCTCAGGCGCTGGGACGAGGACCTGTTCGATTTCAGCAACCCGCGCGGGGCCGGGGCCTTCTTCGGCGCGTGCGTCCTGCTGGCGGCGCTTTTCGCTTTCCTGGCGGCCAGGTTCGCTCTGCCTTCCGGTTTCCGGATTTTTGCCGGCCTGGACGCCATGGCCGTGCTTTTTCCGCTCTGGTTCTCCGGCACCAGGGAATATCTGCGCAAGGACGGGCTCGTGATAAAGACCGAGCTGCTGGAGCGCGTAATGAAGCGGCTGGCGGCGCCCAGCGAAGTGCAGGTTTTTCCCATGCTGTCGCTGGCCGGGACGGAAGGCGGTTCTTCGGCGCCGGAGGACGCGAAACTGCTGGTGAAGCTGGTGGGGGCGTCCGCGGACTTTTACGGGATACAGGTCCAGGTAGCGATAAACAGCGTGCGGGGGAAGGATTTTCCGTATCTCTATTGCGTCCTCGCGGCCAGGAGCGGCTCCGGTCTTCTATCGGGCTGGGAGGAAATATCCGCGAAGGCCGGTCCATCGCCCGCTTCTTCCCGTTTCCTGTCCCGTTTCTCCTCTCTTCTCGGCCTCTCCGGTCCGGGGCTGCTCTTCGAGCGGCAGGACAATAAGGAGGCCGACGTTCTGGTCATACGGCAGTCCGCCGGAAAGAACTCCGGCTACTTCACTCCGGAGCCGGCGGCCGTCAGGATAGTGGAGACCGCGGTGGAGACGGCAAAAAAGCTCGCGGCCGCCGCTGCCGCGCGCGCCGTCCGGCCTTCCGGGCCGTCCGCCCGGGGGGCCTCAATAGTGCTATAATTTTCCCGGAGGCGCCTATGTGGAACTATACCGAAAAAGTTTACGAGCATTTCAAGAACCCGAGGAACGTCGGCGAGATCGATAATCCCGACGCCGTGGGCGAGGTCGGCAGCATAGTCTGCGGGGACGCGCTCAAGCTGACGCTGCGGGTGGATAAGGCCACGGAAAAGATAACCGACGCGAAGTTCAAGACCTTCGGCTGCGCCTCGGCCATAGCGTCCTCCTCGGCGCTGACGGAGATGATAAAAGGCCGCACGCTGGACGAGGCGGCCAGGATAACCAATCAGGAAATAGCCGAGTATCTGGGAGGGCTGCCCAGCGAGAAGATGCATTGCTCGGTCATGGGCATGGAGGCGCTCGAGGCGGCCGTGAAGAACTACCGCGGAGTGAAGGCTGAAAAGGTCATAGTGGGGGCGGACGGGCGCGTGGTATGCAAATGCTTCACCGTGACCGAAGGGAAGATCCAGAGGGCCATAAAGGAGAACGCTCTGAAGACCGTGGAGGAAGTGACGAATTTTACGAAGGCGGGCGGCGGCTGCCGCCAGTGCGTCGGGGAGATAGAGAAGATACTGAAAGACTACTGGGCGCGCGAGGAGCATAAGACTTTCTCGAAGATGACGGTGGTGGAGAAGGTGAGGATGGTGGAGAAGGTCCTGGCGGAGGAAGTGAATCCGAAGCTGAAGATGGACGGAGGTTGGATAGAACTGGTGGACCTGGAGGGCGACAAGGTGAAGCTCCGGTTCCTCGGTATGTGCTCGGGGTGTCCTTCTTCCGGGCAGACGCTCAAGAACGTGGTGGAGAAGGAGCTGAAGGAAAAGATCGACCCGGCCCTTACGGTGGAAGCGCAGTAAGCCCGGGACTACGCCGCCCTGCCGGCGAGGCGGACGAACATGAACGAAGAAAATGTGATCTATCTGGACAACAACGCTACGACCCGGGTCGCGCCGGAGGTGGAGGAGGCGATGCGGCCTTTCTTCACGGAACTGTA
>JAKLEK010000175.1 GCA_022703115.1 Elusimicrobiota bacterium | reverse complement strand
GAAGGACTAATTCGAACAAAAAGAAGCTTGGTCTGTAATGATTGAAAATCAACCGAATTTCTTTACCCGACCCCACGGTGGAGAGCCACGTCTCCAGCCTGCGGAAAAAGCTCGGTCCCAGACTGGCCGCCCGGCTGGTCAGCGTGACAGGGCACGGTTATAAATTCGAGTAGTCCCGGTCCTTCCGTTCCTCCCTGCCCCGCAGGCGCCCGCGGCGCGCGGATCCCTCCGCGCGTCCCTCCTGGTTTGAGCTTTATTTGAATCCGTCTTGAAGTTCCTCATAGCGTCCGCTGTTACACTATATCGCCGGATGCCGGAATGCCCGCGCGGGCGCCTCGGCCCTTCCGGACGGCCGCCGGGCCGATGGAGGACGCACATGGACCCGTATCTTTCCAATCCGAAGCGCGTGCTCGTGGTCGACGACGACGAAAGCATGCTCGATCTCTGCGCCCGCGTCCTGGGCGCGGACGGGTTCGAGGTGGCGTTGGCGCGGAACGGCGAAGAGGCGCTGGCCCGGCTGGCCGACGGTAAATTCGGGGCTATTTTCACGGACCTCACCATGCCCGGCATGGATGGAATGGAGGTCCTTAAATACGTCAAGCATAACCATCCCTCGGTCTGCGTTAATATCGTGACCGGCGCGGGCAGCATAGAAGGGGCCGTGGAGTGCATGCGCCTCGGGGCGTGCGATTTCATCGCCAAACCTTTCTCCGTGGGCGAGCTGGCCGCCATGGCTTTCAGATGCCTGGGCCACCGGGCCCGCAAGCTCGAAGTCGAGCGCCTGAAGAGGGATATCTCCGCCTACGAGGAACTGGACAGGATGAAATCCGAGTTCGTCTCCAACGTCTCCCACGAACTGCGTACGCCGCTGTTCTCCATGGGCGGCGCCCTGGAACTGCTCAGGGAGAACGTCCCGGAGCTCTCTTCCGGGACCGCCCTGAAATTGTGCGACGTGCTATCCCATAACCTGTCCCGCCTCAACTCCATAGTTTCTAACGTGCTGAATTTCTCCCGGATAGAGAAAGGCTCGTTCCGGCCTTCCTTCCGTTCCGTGGACCTGGCGGCGCTCGCCCGGAAGGCCCTGGAGGACCTGCAGCCTCTGTTCGCCCGCAGCGGGATCTGCGTCGGGCCGGTCTCCGTATTCTCGGCGCCGGCCTCTATCGAGGCCGATCCGGACCAGCTGGAGCAGGTCCTGATAAACCTTCTGGGCAACGCCATAAAGTTCACCCCGCGGGGCGGCGAGGCCGGCATAACCATCTCAGGGACTTCGGACGGAGCGATGCTCTGCGTGTGGGACACCGGCCGCGGTATCCCCCCGGAGTACCACCTGAAGATATTCGACAGGTTCTACCAGGTGGACGGTTCCATGACCCGCGACGCCGGTGGCTCCGGCATAGGGCTTTCTATAGTAAAGGCCATAGTGGAGATGCACGGCGGACGCGTCTGGGTCGAGAGTTCTCCGGCCAAGGGCGCCAGAATGAACGTCTTTCTGCCCGCGAAGCGTTCCGCGCTCGCGGACTGACAGGGGGGACTATGGAGACCGGGAACACTGGGAAGACCGTGCTCATCGTAGACGACGAAGAGGACATAATCTTCGTCCTGACCACCGCCCTGCGGAAACACGGCTACCGCGCAGAAAGGGCGTCTAACGGCGCCGAGGCGTTGGAGAAGATAAAGGCTCTTTCTCCTGACGCGGTGGTTATGGACATCATGATGCCGAAAATGGACGGCAATACGGCGAACCTCAAGCTCAAGGAGGACCCGCTCACGGCCTCCATCCCCGTAATAATCATGACCGGAAAGGGGCATTTCAGGGAGCTTCTGGACATCCGCGAGGGAGTGAACGTCGCGGCCTATCTGGAGAAGCCGTTCCCCATCTCGCTTCTGATCGAGAAACTGCGGAGCATATTGGGGGAGCGATGAAGTCCGGCCGGGTCCGCCTGCTGGCGGCGGCGCTCCTCCTCACCCTTCCGGCGGCTCTCCGCGGAGGGGGGACGAAGGAACTTTCCAGCGTCGATTTCTCCGCCGGAGAGGGCTCGGATTTCGAGGTTCGCGACGGCCTGCTTACCCTGTTCAGACGGTGGTCTTTCGGCGGCCAGGGGCCGGCCCAGATGGAAGCGCGTTCGCACCCCGGTTTCGCCTTCGACGAAAGCCGGGGAGAGGCTCTTCTCTTCGGGGGCCGCGCCGAAGACGGGAACGCGCTGGGAGATACCTGGCTGTGGAGCGCCGGGGTCTGGACGAGGAAGACGCCGGTGGGAGCTCCGTCCGCGCGTTACGGCCATGCCCTGGTATGGGCCGGCGGCAGATTCCTGCTGTTCGGGGGGAACGGGCTGTCCGACACCTGGACCTACGACATAGGGTCCGATACCTGGACGCTCGTCCGCCCGCCGGAGTCCCCGGCGGCCAGGGACTTCCCGGTAATGGCCTACGACCCGGACCTGGGCCGGGCCGTGCTTTTCGGGGGCGGAACGGACAACGGCACCTGGATATACGACGTAGCCGCCGGGACCTGGTCCGCGCTGGCCCCATCCCCTTCTCCGCCGGACAGGCACGCGGCGGCCATGGCCTATGACCGGGCCGGGAGGAAGATGATCCTCTTCGGCGGAAGAACTCCGGCCGGCGCGCTGCTGGACGACACATGGGCTTTCGACGTCTCGGCGGGGACCTGGACCGATCTGGCCCCGGCCTCCAGGCCGGCGGCCAGATGGCAGAGCGCGGCCGCCTACGATACGCTGAACGGCGGAGTCTTCCTTTACGGCGGTTTCACTACCAGTTACAGCGGGGACCTCTGGTATTACAACTCCGCCGGCAACAAGTGGTCGCAGCACTACGAACTGGACCCTGACGAATCCGCGGGGCGCTACGCCCATGGCCTGGTATACGACACGCCTGGTAAGCGGGCCGTTATTTTCGGAGGGGTTCAGGATACCGCGGTAAAGAGCGTGTGGCTGTTCCACTTCCGTTCTTCCGCGGTCTGGACGTCCGCCGCCATGGACCCCTGGGCCGGCTATTCCTCCACCACCGCGCTGACCTGGGACTCGCTCTCCGCCTCGTTCGGGGAACTGCCGGCCGGCGCCGGAGCGCTTCTTCAGCTCGCCTCTTCCCGGGACGGGGTCTCATACGGCCTCTTCAGGGGGCCGGACGGTTCCACGGACACATTCTATACCGCCGGCGCGCCGGCGGCGATATGGCCGGGGCACGGCGGCGACCGCTACATGAAGCTCAGGGCTTTCCTCTTTTCCACCGACCCGCCGGGCCGCCCCAAGATATCGGCTCTGCGCGCGGGTTACGACCGCGCCCCGTTCTCCCCCGCGCCGGCGTCACCGGCCGACGGTAGCCGGATAAACGACCCCGCGCCGCTTTTCAGCTGCGCTCCGACCTCCGACCCGGACGGTATCTTCACGGACTGGCCGCTCCTGTACCATATACAGGCTTCCACCGATCCGGATTTTTCGGTATCCGCTTTTTCGATCGAGAACGTGCCGGTGGAAGGCTCCTACGCTTCCACAGCGCCCGCTGCGGCGCTCCCGGAAGGCCTTTGGTACTGGCGGGCCCGCGCCAGGGACCCGGCCGGGCTTTACGGGAACTGGTCCCCCGCTTTCAGCGTGCTCCTGGATACGCATACCCCGCCTTCCCCTGTGACCGTCATGTCGGCCGCCAGGGGGCCGGCAGTGAATTCGGCCGCCGTGAACTGGACCTTCCCCGGGGACGATAAGGGCCG
>JAKLEK010000174.1 GCA_022703115.1 Elusimicrobiota bacterium | reverse complement strand
ACCGAACTCTCCAGAAAGCTGGGCGCTTGGGCGCCCCGGCGCTGACGCTCCGGCCGCTGTCCGTTACTTAGCCGCTTCCTCGATCAGTTCTTTAGGGTAACCGATGTCCAGCACGGCTATCTTGCCGGTATTCGGCTGAGCGTGAGCCGCCATCAGGCCCGTCTTCGCGAACCCGAGCGTGAGCGTATGCCTGGCGGTTATGAAGACCCCGCTGTGATGTCCGGTATCAGGGCTAAGGCCGGACGGGATGTCTACGGCGATTATCGGCTTTCCGCTTTTGTTCATGAGCTGGATGACCCTGCGCACGGGCCCGGTTGGCTTCCCGACCGCGCTGACGCCCAGGAGAGCGTCCAGGAGCAGGTCCGTCTTCCCGAATTCTTCCGCCAGGGCCTCCAATCCGTCCGGGGCGACGAGAGCGACCGGCACCCCGGCCTCTTTCGCCTTCCGGATATTATCAACCACCAGTTCGCCGAAGCCGCTTTCCTTAGGGGCCAGGATGAACACCGACGCGCCGGCGCCGGCCTCCCTGAGATAGCGCGCGGCTACAAGCCCGTCCCCCCCGTTGTTCCCGCGGCCGGAGCAGACCGCGACCCTGAGCGCGCCGGGCTCCAGGCCCAGTTCCTCCCTGGCGATACGAACGACGTTACCTGCTATGGCGCGGCCGGCGTTCTCCATCAGCTGGTGATCGGGTATGCCGTATTCGGCGGAAGCCTTCCTGTCCAGATATTTCATCTTCTCGGCCGTTACGACCGGCAAACCGCCGTATTCCCTGATCTGAGGTATTTTAGACATCAGTCCCCCTGCTAAGCGAACAGCCAGACCAGGCACACTAGCGCGTAGAGAAGAAGCGTGAAGGCCCCGGCCAGAACGGCCGCGTAAGGAAGTCCGACGGCCAGCGCGGCCTTGTTCAACGAGACCGAGTAAAGACGCCTGACAAGCAAAGTCCTGGCCGACAAAAGGCCGGCCAGGCACAGGACGAAGGCCGCGACCGGGGAGAGCAGCTCCAGCCTGGCCAGGAAACCGAGCGGGATGAGCGCGCACCATAGCAGTTCGGTGACGCCGAGCATGGAGAACAACCGCGGAGCGCTGCCGGCGCAGCCGGTCATACCCAGGAAGAGATGCATGGCCGCCGCGAGGGCGAAGTTGATACCGAGGACCGCGATGAGCACGTTGAGGAAGGAATACAGACCCGGCGGCACCGCCGAGAACAAGCGCAGAAAGGCGAAAAGCCCCAGCGCGCCGAATAAGAAACCGGCGAGACCGGCCTTGCCCGTCCCCGGCGCATCGCCGCCTTCAAGGAAGCGGCGCGGCTCTTCGACAAGGTCCGACAGGATGGATATAACGGTCATAAAGCGCAGCCCTCCGCCGTCAAATGCCGTACCAGCGGTACTCCAGCCTCGGGCCGGCGTTCAGCGCGTGCTCCACGGCCGAGCCGCCCAGCGGGTTGATTTTCGAGTCGAGTATGGAGAAGAATTGTTCCAGCGGGTCCACTTCCCGCACCACGCGCGGGTTCCGGCCGATCTTCCCCATCTCCCCGGCGATATCTATGGCGTCCTGCAGATCGCCGAGCTTATCCACCAGCTTGAGCTCGAAGGCCTGGCGGCCGGTGTAGATCCTGCCGTCGGCCAGCGTTCTCACTTCTTCTACCGGCATCCTGCGCCCGGCCGCCACCGCGTCGACGAACTGCGCGTAAGTGTCGTCTATGAGGCCCTGCAGCAGCTTGCGTTCCTCCGGCGTCATGTCCCTGACCGGGGAACCTATATCCTTGAACTTTCCGGACTTTATGGCCTCGTTGCGCATCCCCACCTTGTTCATCAGCCCGGCGAAGTTGCTGACGCTGAAGATGACTCCGATGGACCCTGTGATCGTGCCTGGTTCGGCCACTATCTTATCGCAGGCCGCGGCGACGTAATAGCCCCCGCTCGCGGAAACGTCCCCGAAATGGGCCACGAAAGGCTTTTTGCTCTCGGCCTTCGCGCGCATGATGGCGGAATAGATGCCCTGCACGGAGCCTACGCTCCCGCCCGGAGAGTTGATGTCGAGCAGCACCGCCTTCACGTCCTTGCGCTCTGCGGCGAGCTTAATGCGCTTGGCGATCTGCTGCCCGCCGCGGTCCCATATCCTGGACGAATCGGAGGGATAGATGGCCCCGAAAATGGGGATTATGGCCACTGCCCCTTTTCCCTGGGAACCGAGAGGCGATAATTTCGACAGTTCCATTTCATCGGGCTTGGCTTTGCGGGCGCTGTCGGTTTTAGCCGCGACCATGAAAGCGGCCGCCAGCGAAAGCGCGTAGAGCACGGCCACCGCCTTCAGCCAGTACCGGGTAGCGGTCGGGCGGACCCGGACGTCCTGTACGGTCTCAGGCTTTCCCTGCTGGTTCTGTTCTTCCATAAACGTATTCCTCCAGTCCGTACCGCCGCGCGGCGCGAGTCGAATTTTCGGGAACGGCCCCTACGGGCCTCTATTCTTTCTTAGTCACGCCTGCGCCGCGTCGATCACCCTGTTGCGGCCGCTTTCCTTCGCCCTGTATAGGGCGGCGTCGGCCCTGGCTATCAGCCCGGCGGCCGCGGCAGCCCCGGAAGCGTCCCTCGGGAAATGGGCTATGCCTATGGAGACCGTCAGCTTCACGGTATTCAGGCCCTGCGAGAAGACCTCCCCCTCTATACGGGTGCGGATGGCCTCGGCCCGCCTGAGCGCGCCGGCGAAATCGGCCCGGGGCAGGACCACGCCGAACTCCTCCCCTCCGTAGCGGCCGACGAAATCGGTCTCGTAAACGCTGGTCCGCAGAATGGCCCCTACCTTTTTGAGCACGAAATCCCCGAACTGGTGTCCGTAGCCGTCGTTGACGCGCTTGAAGTGGTCTATGTCCACTATCATAAGGCCGAGCGTGGTCCTGAAGGCCACCGCGCGTTTTATCTCCTCGGCTATCCTTTCGTCCAGCGCGTTGCGGCGGTACACCCCGGTCAGACCGTCCACCTGGGAGAGCCATTCAACCTGTTTGAAGAGCTGTATCCTGCGCACCGCGGAAGACACCTCGCCGGAGAACTCCGACGCCAGAGCCGAAATAAGGTCCCCGCGGAAAGCTTCCGGCTGGAAACGCATGACCAGGACGCCCACGGCGCCGCCGCCGTGCCTGACCGGAACCAGGGCGGTACGGCCGGCTTCCGATACCAGGACCCCGGTGACGCGGGAAGGGTCCCCTCCGGCCAGAGCGGCGACGGCCTCCCAGGAACGGAAGCCGTTCATCTCGCCCGCGGAGAAGAGCTCGGGCAGATTCGAATTGAGGTCGTTCACGTAGAACGCGAAATCGGAAGTCCCGAAATAGTCCTTGACGTATTTCCCGAACTGCCTGCCGGCCCCTTCCATATCCACGGCCTCGGAAAGGGTCTTTACGGCGGAATAAAGGGTCAGCGCCCTCTTTTCGCTGCCCCCAAGGGCGGCGAATTCTTTCTTCATGTCGCGCAGGGTCCGCTCAAGGGCGGCGGCCTCATCCCTGGCCTGTTTGAGCTTTAGTTCGTCCTCCTCCGAAACGTCGGGAGTCGAACTCATAAAAATGGAATGCCCCAGAGCGGCGAGGGCCCACAGCATAAGCGCGGCGGCTGGAACGGCCTCGGACGAACTGAAACCCAGGAAGTAGGCCGAACCGGCCAGAAGGCCTCCGGAAGCCAGGGCGGCCGGCAGACGGCCGGTCCAGCCCAGCATGTAAGAAAGCAGCGGAGAGA
>JAKLEK010000173.1 GCA_022703115.1 Elusimicrobiota bacterium | reverse complement strand
CAGGTAAATTATATTATATTTAGCGGCGGCTGTTGGGCGGCCGGAGGGGAGTTAGCAGTCTGCTGAAAAACCCCCTTTCAGCGTCTTTTGGCCGCTTTTTGCCTGCGCCTTAGCGCCGCTCGACTTACAGTCTCTCGTCGAGAATGCTCGTCTCGCGCCGCGTCGGCTCGGCCGAAAAAATCGGCTCAAAATACATCTGAGTGGGGTTTTTCAGCAGACTGTTTTAATCGGAAGCCAGGG
This sequence comes from Elusimicrobiota bacterium, assembly GCA_022703115.1. Lineage (GTDB taxonomy): Bacteria > Elusimicrobiota > Elusimicrobia > Elusimicrobiales > UBA9959 > YA12-FULL-51-18. The sequence continues at coordinate 3,497 of JAKLEK010000173.1, read as the reverse complement.
AGGCTTCGACCAGCTCGCAGACGATATGGGCCGCCAGGATGTGCATTTCCTGAACGCGCGGAGTATCCGCGTTCTCTATCACGAGGGCCATATCGCACGCCGGCTTTATCACGCCGCCGTCCCTGCCGAGCAGGCCCACCGTGGTAAGGCGCATTTCCCGGGCTTTCTGCAGGGCTTTCAGCACGTTCGGGCTGGCGCCCGAAGTCGAAAGCCCTATGACCACGTCCCCGGGGCGGCCATGAGCCTCGACCTGGCGCGCGAACACCTGGTCGTAGCTGTAATCGTTGGACAGGGAGGTGAGGATCGATGTGTCGGTAGTTAGCGCGATGGCCGACAGGGCGCGCCTTTCCAGCTTGAACCGCCCGACCAGTTCCGCCGCGATATGCTGGCTGTCCGCCGCGGACCCGCCGTTGCCGCACACCAGAACGCGGCCGCCCTTCCTGAGCGTTCCGGCCACCACGGAAGCGATCTGCGCTATAACGGCCCATTTGTCCGCCAGGGCCTGAGCGGCGGAAGCGTGACAGCCTATTACCAGCCGTATTTTTTCTTCCATAGACCGCCTATCTGATGATGGTGCCCACGGTCTCGCCGGCGACGGCCTTCCTGATATTGCCGGCCTGATGAAGGCTGAATACAAGGATAGGGATATGGTTCTCCATGCAGATCGTAAGGGCGCTGGTATCCATGAACCTCAGCCCTTTGCGGATGGCTTCCATATAGGATATACGGCTGACTTTTCTGGCTTTCTTATCCGTCTTGGGATCGCCGGTGTAGACCCCGTCAACCTGGGTCGCCTTGAAGATGACGTCCGCGCCTATCTCCGCCGCGCGCAGCGCCGCGGCGGAATCGGTGGTAAAGTACGGGTTGCCGGTCCCGCCGGCGAATATAACCACGCGGCCTTTCTCAAGATGGCGCACGGCGCGGCGGCGTATGAACGGCTCGGCCAGGCTGGAGATCTCCATCGCGGTCTGCACCCTGGTCTCCACCCCGTTATGCTCCAGCGCGGACTGAAGCGACATGGCGTTGATAACGGTCGCGAGCATGCCCATGCTGTCGGAAACTACGCGATCGATTATGCCGCCGCCGTCCTTGGCGCCGCGCCATATGTTGCCGCCTCCGATGACTATGGCCAGCTGGACCTCCGGGCGGAGCGCCTTCCGTATCTCCTCGGATATGAAGGTGAGCGCGGCGGGAGTTATGGAACGCCCGTCCCCGCAGCGCGAAAGCGCTTCGCCGGAGAGCTTCAGCAGGACCCGTTTATACATTTATTCCACGCCCACGATATAGCAGTCGAAGCGTTTTACCAGCACATCGCCCTTGAGCGCTTCGGCGTGCTTTTTCACGGCTTCGGCCACTGACGACTTGGTGTCCCGTATGTAAACCTGCTCGAGAAGGCAGGACTCCTGATAGAACTTGTTCACCCGGCCGGCGAGCATCTTTTCCAGAGCCACTCCGGTCTTCCCGGCCGCGGCCGGACCGGCCTTGTAGATCTCCTTCTCCTTTTCCACGACATCGGCCGGCACGTCCTCGCGGCGGAGCCAGCGCGGGCTCATCGCCACGCTCTGCATGGCCAGCTCCTTGGCCAGGGACATCAGCTCGTTCCTGACCTGGGCTATGTCGCCGCCGAAAGAGAGTTCGACCACTGCGGCCTTTTTCGAATCGGAATGCACGTAGCAGTTGAACACGGTCTTGGGTTCCGCGCGATAGACCAGGCCCCTGCGTATCTGCATGTTCTCGCCCATCTTCATGGCCAGGGCCTGAAGCTTCTCCTTGCTCTTCTCGTCCTCGGCCGGATTGGAGAGGGAAGAGTCGGAGAGCATCTGGGAAGCCAGCCCTTCGGCCAGGGCCCTGACCTCGGGGTTCTTGGCGACGAAATCCGTCTCGCAGTTCACCTCGACCATCGCGAGGGCCGCGGAATCGGGGGAGGTCTTTACCGCCACGACGCCTTCCTTCATTAGCCTTCCGGCCCGCTTGGCGAGACCCGCCAGGCCCTTCTTCCTCAGAAGCTCGACGGCCTTTGCCAGGTCGCCGGCGGACTCCTTCAGGGCGTTCTTGCAGTCCATTACGCCCGCTCCCGTCTGGCTCCTCAACGACATCACCTGTTCGCTGGTTATAGCGCTCATTAAATTCTTCCTCCTGAAAGCTCGGTAAGCGTCACTCTTCCATCCGGACCGCTTCGGCGCCCTGCTCGGGCGCGGCTTCCTGCGTATCAGCGGAGGCGCCGGAGCCGTCCGCTTCCTGCTGGGCCTCGGCCTGGTTCTCGGCCGGCTGGAGCGCGGCTTTGGCGGCTTCGGCCTCGGCCCGGCCTTCCAGGATCGCGTCCGCCATAGTGGCGCAGAACAGCCTTATGGAACGGGCGGCGTCGTCGTTGCCCGGCACGGCGTAGTCGAGCACGTCAGGGTCGCAGTTGGTGTCGCAGATGGCCACCACCGGGATGCGCAGCCTTCTGGCTTCCCGCAGAGCTCCGCCCTCTTCCACCGGATCGACTATGAACATAATGTCGGGCAGGGTCTTCATCTGGCGGATGCCGGTTAGCAGCTTGATAAGGCGGTTCTTCTCTTTGGTCAGCCTGGAGACCTCTTTCTTGGACATCACCCGAAAAAGCCCGTCGCTCTCCAGCCTGTCCAGTTCGTCGAACCTCTTCAGCGACTTTCTGAGCGTCTCGAAATTGGTCAGCGTGCCTCCGAGCCATTTCTCGTACACGCAGGGAACGCCCGCCCTCTGGGCCTCTTCCCTTATGATATCTTTCGCCTGTTTCTTGGTGCCGACGAAAAGGAATCGCTTCCCTTCCTTGGCGGAATCCTTCATGAAAGCGTAAGTCTTTTTAAGTTCCTTGACGGTCTTCTGCAGGTCGAGTATATGGATGCCGTTCCTCTCACCGAAGATAAAACGGGCCATTTTCGGGTTCCACCTGTAGGTCTGATGACCGAAGTGCACCCCGGCTTCCAGCATTGTCTTCATCGATACGTTAAGCATTGGTTTCTCCTGTGTTCTCCATCGTTTCTTTTCCCGCCCTCAAGGGGCAGGATTTCTTCCGGCTCCTAGATGATATCATATATGCGGTCAGGCCGCCAAACCTCGGGAGGGGGGCGGAACGCGCCGCGCCCTGGCGCGCAGGTCCCCGACGCGAAGCGAGGTCCGCGAGGCGATATCGCCGAGCGGGCCGCATATTTTCTATACTCTATGCGGTCAGGAACCGGAGAACTCAGCATGAAAATAGCTCTCGCGCAGATAAACCCGAAAGTAGGAGACATCGCGGCCAACGCGGAAAAGATAGAGTCCTTTGCGCTGAGGGCGGAAGAACTCGGCGCCGACATCGCCGTCTTCCCGGAACTCGCCCTGACAGGATACCCGCCCCTGGACCTCTTGGAAAGGGGCGACTTCGTGCAGGCCAACCTTTACGCTCTCCGGCGTCTCGCAGGATTGAAGACCGGAACGGCGCTGGCCGTGGGCCATGTGGACGTCAACCCGGCGAAAAAAGGGAAAGGGCTTCTCAA
>JAKLEK010000172.1 GCA_022703115.1 Elusimicrobiota bacterium | reverse complement strand
CCAATCTCTCGCCCAAGGATAAGACGTTGCCGTTCTTAAAGGAAGTTTTTTAGGGGGACTTAATGAAGGGGATAATACTGGCCGGAGGCCACGGCTCCCGGCTTTACCCGGTAACGAGCGCCGTCTGCAAGCAGCTGCTGCCGGTCTATGATAAGCCGCTGATATATTACCCGCTGTCGGTGCTTATGCTGGCCTGCACCCGGGATATCCTGATAATCTCCACGCCTAAGGACCTGCCGCGCTTTCGCGAAATGCTCGGCGACGGTTCACAGTGGGGGCTGAACTTGTCCTACGCGCCGCAACCCCGGCCCGAGGGTGTAGCGCAGGCCCTTGTCATCGGCAACGCTTTCGTGGGCTCGGACGACGTCTGCCTGGTGCTGGGAGATAATGTCTTCTACGGGCACGGCCTGCCTGCGCTTCTGCGCAGCGCCGTCGCCGCCGCAAAAAAGAAAAAAGCTACCGTTTTTGGCTATTACGTGAACGATCCTGAACGTTACGGCGTGGTGACCTTCACCAAGTCGGGCAAGGCGGTGGCTATAGACGAGAAGCCGGCCAGGCCCAAGAGCAATTTCGCCGTGACCGGGCTCTATTTTTATCCTAACACCGTCCTGCGGCTGGCTGAGACCATCCGCCCCAGCCGCCGCGGGGAACTCGAGATCACCGACGTGAACAAGGCCTACCTGAAGCGCGGCGCCCTAAACGTGGAGCTGCTGGGCCGCGGCCACGCCTGGCTGGACACAGGCACCTGCGAAAGTCTGCTCGAGGCGGGGAATTTCATGGCCACAATGGAAAGGCGCCAAGGTCTGAAGATCGCCTGCGTGGAAGAGGTCGCGTATAATATGGGCTTCATAAACGCGCGCCAACTGCGGCGCCTTGCCGCAGCGGCCGGCCATAACTCTTACGGCGCCTACCTGAGGCGGCTGGCGGCCTGATGGCGCATAGCGGAAATATCCTTGTCACTGGCGGGGCCGGGTTCATCGGCTCCAATTTCATCCGCTATGTGCTGGAGAAAACCGCCTTCAAGGGCCGCATGATCAACCTGGATAAGTTGACCTATGCCGGCAACCCGGAGAACCTCTCCGACGTGGCCAAGGCCTATAAGGGCCGTTATGTTTTCGTTAAGGGCGATATCTGCGACTTCAAACTGGTAGGGCAGCTATTCAAAAAGTACCAGCCCTCCATGGTGGCGCATTTCGCCGCCGAGAGCCACGTGGACCGCTCCATCTTCGGGCCGAAGGATTTCATCGAGACCAACGTGAACGGCACGTTCTCCATGCTGGAGGCCGCCAGGAACTTCTGGAACGGGCGTTCGGACGTCAGGTTCCACCATATAAGCACCGACGAGGTCTACGGCTCGCTGGGCCGGACCGGGGCTTTTTCCGAGACGACCCCGTACGATCCCCGCAGCCCTTATTCCGCCTCCAAGGCTTCGTCGGACCACATAGCCCGGGCTTATTTCCATACTTACGGCCTGCCGGTCAGCATCTCGAACTGTTCCAATAACTACGGTCCGAGGCACTATCCGGAAAAGCTGATCCCGCTGCTTATTCTGAACGCGCTGGAAGGCAAGCCGCTCCCGGTGTACGGCGACGGCAAGAACGTCAGGGACTGGCTCTACGTGGAGGACCATTGCAGCGCGATATGGAGGATACTGCTCCGGGGAGAGGCGGGGCGGACCTACAATATCGGCGGCGGCTGCGAACTGAAGAATATAGACGTGGTCAGGTCGGTGTGCCGGCTCCTGGAACGGGTCCGTCCGTCGGCCTCCAACGCGGCGCTGAAGGGCGGGAGCTACTCGGACCTGATAACTTTCGTGAAGGACCGCCCCGGCCATGACCGGCGCTACGCGATAAATTCCTCCAGGATACGGCGCGAGCTTGGCTGGAAGCCGGCGCACGATTTCGAGGCCGGTCTGGCGGCCACCGTGGACTGGTACCTTAAGAACCCGGCCTGGCTGGCGGCGGTACGCAGGGCGTCGTATTCGGAATGGCTTAAGAAGAACTACGCTTCCAGGAAATAAAGGTCCTGAAAGACTCTCGGAAAGTCCGGCGCCGCGGGCGGCCGGACACGCGGCGGACGAATATGGCTAAAAAAGCTTTGATCACCGGGGTTACCGGCCAGGACGGGGCCTATCTGGCGGAGCTTCTGCTCGCCAAGGGGTACGAGGTCTACGGGGCAAGGCGAAGGCTCTCGACCGACAATACGGGAAGGCTGCGCGCCCACCTGGGCCCGAAGTTCAGATCCCCGCGGTTCCGGCTGCTTTACGGCGACCTCACGGACTCCTCCAGCGTTAACGGGTTCATAGGCTCGATACGGCCGGACGAGATCTATAACCTGGCCGCCCAGAGCCACGTGGCGGTAAGCTTCGAGCAGCCGGAATTCACCGCCGACTGCGACGCGCTCGGGACCCTGCGGATACTGGAGGCGGTGAGGAACCTGGGGCTGGGCAGAAAGACCAGGATATACCAGGCCTCCACTTCGGAACTGTACGGGAAGGTCCGGGCCGTTCCGCAGAACGAGGGTACCCCGTTCCATCCGCGTTCCCCTTACGGGGTGAGCAAGCTTTTCGCCTACTGGATAGCGGTGAATTACCGGGAGTCATACGGCCTGTTCGCGTCCAACGGCATCCTCTTCAATCACGAGTCGCCGCTGCGGGGGGAGACGTTCGTCAGCCGTAAGGCGACCATAGGGCTTTCCAGGATCTCGTGGGGGCTGGATAAGTGTCTGTACCTGGGCAATCTGGATTCAAAACGCGACTGGGGCCACGCCCGGGACTACGTATCGGCCATGCATATGATGCTCCTGCGCGACGAGCCCGGGGATTTCGTGATAGCCACCGGGAAACAGTACTCGGTTCGCCGGTTCATCGAGACCGCGGCCGCCGTGGCCGGGCTCACCCTGGAATGGAAGGGGAAGGGGCTCGCCGAGCGCGGGGTGGTGGCCGGCATAGCGGCGCCGCACCCGGCCGCCGGGCTCTCCAGGCACGAACTGCGCGTAAAAAAAGGCGACGTGGTGGTCCGGATATCGCCGGAATATTTCAGGCCGTCGGAAGTTGACACCCTCCTCGGGGACGCGTCCAGGGCCGCAAGGGAACTGGGCTGGCGCCCGAAGGTCGCCTTCAAAGAGCTGGTGGAGGAGATGATGCTTGCCGACCTCTATGCCGCCAGGAAGGCGGTCTATCTGAAGACCGGGGGCTTCCGATGAAGGCGGTCATCCTCGCGGGCGGAAGCGGCACCAGGCTGTGGCCGGTCTCCCGCTACGGTCTTCCGAAACAGTTCATGAAACTGGACGGTTCGGGCTCTCTGCTGCGCGGCACGATCGAAAGGCTGCTGAAGGTATGTCCGGCGCGCGATATCTACGCGGTGACCAACGAAGACTACGAGTTCCACGTCAGGGAGGAACTTAAGGACGTTTCGGAAGAGCTGGAGAACAATATCATACTCGAGCCGGCCGGCCGGAACACCGCTCCGGCGATAGCCCTGGCCGTCAAATATTTCCTGGAAAAGCCCGGCTTCGACAGGGGAGAGACCATTCTGGTCTGTCCTTCGGACCAGATCATGAAGCCGGCGGAGGGTTTCGCCCGGTACGCCGCGCTGGCGGACGGGCTCGCACGCAATGGGTTCATAGTCGCTTTCGGGGTGGTCCCGCGCAAGGCGGAGACGGGGTACGGCTATATTAAGGCTGGCGCCGCGCTTCCCGGGAATAAGAGCGGCGCCGCGAAAGCCTTCCGTCTGGCGAGGTT
>JAKLEK010000171.1 GCA_022703115.1 Elusimicrobiota bacterium | reverse complement strand
GGAGGAAAAACGCCTCCTGGAAAAGCAGCTGGAAATAATGACCACCTACCTGGAAGTAGACGAGGAGGCGGGGAAAATACATCTGATGAGAGGCGACCAGAAACTGATAAGCTTTCCGTTCTCTTCCCCCCTTCGCGCGCACGGCGGAGAGAAAAGACGGCCGGCGCCGCTATGCCGGGTGATCTCGCGGGAACGCTACGCCTACACGGAGCGGGGAAAGGCGGAAACCATCGGGTCGGGACTGAAATGGGACCCCCCGCAAATAGGAGAAGGCCGCCGCGGCAGCCCCCTCGGAGAGTACGTACTCTTCACCGACGGCCCCCTGGTCCTCCACGCTCCCGCGGCCGACTCCGCGCTTCACGCCTCCTATCCGCACGTATGCGCAGGGCTGACTCAATACTCCGCCAGGCGCCTTTACGAGAGCGTCTTTATCGGCAACAAGCTGTCGCTCAAAAAAGCGCCGGCAAAGCCGGTCCGCCCGGAGCCGAAAGGCGGCAGGTGACGCCTGCCCGGTCCGGTTCAATCCCTGGATCTTTTCATGACCAGCGGGACCAGATAAGCGGCGCCGAGTATCAGGAACGGCATAAGCGGCAGGCGGTAACGCATCTGCCCGGTGATAAGCGTGTGCAACAGCGTCAGCCACAGTACCGCCAGGGGGGCCGGATACATAAGGCGCCTGGCCGGAAGCAGAAAGAACAGCGAGAACAAGCCGCATAATACCAGGAAAGGTTCGGTAAGAAGGCTGACGACCACTAGGCGCGAAGTCCCCTCCCTGAACCCGACGTCCGTACGCGGGTAAAATCGCCAGAGATCCTTGAAACGCACCGCGCACTCGCGGATATAACGCCCCGGGTGCTCCGAGATGAACCTGCGCGCCGCGCCGTAGTAATACCGCTCCCGCTCCGTTTCAGGCAATTCGGCCGCCTCCAGGAAGAACGGATCGTTCCGCACGCTGTCGCCGAAAACCCCCGCCTTGGTCTGCTGGTGGTATATTATGGTGCTCACAAGCGTGAAGCCGCCGTGATTATCCAAAGAGAACGAGCCGACCGACCGTCTGTTCCTGGCGGCCCACAGAGCGAGCGGGAGCGAAAGGGCCAGACCGACGGCCAGCACGCGCCGGAGCCTCGGCCCCCGGGCGTCCGCCTCACGGGAAAGAACGGCCTCCGCCAGCAGAATCCAGAGCGCCCATGGCAGCATCGGGGTCTTCACCAGCGCGGTAAGGGCGAAAGCCAGGCCGCACAGGATCGCGCGGCCCCAGGAAAGAGGCCTTTCCTTCCAGCGGATGAAGGCCAGCAGCGACAGGGTCATGGAGAAGGTCAGGAAGGAGTCGGAAAGCAGCTGGTTATCGTAATAGATGAAGAACGGGTAGAAGGCCGCGGCCGCGCCCGCGAACACAGGAACGACCGGTTTTTCGGACAGGCGCCCGGCTATCCGCATCAGCATCCAGACCAGGAGAACGCCGAGCAGGGCCTGGGCGGCGCGCGCCGCCCCGTAGTCATGCCCCGCCAGGCGGTAAACCCCTGCAAGGAAGAAAGGGTAGGCCGGCGGCCTGACCGCTGTCGGACCGTCTACCCCGTATCGCCCGTTCTCAGCCAGATTCCAGGCCAGCGAATCGAAGGCCATGGCATCCGCGTGAAAAAGCTCACGCGGCAGGGAGAGCCCGTACCCGAGACGCAGCGCGAGGGCCGCGGCCAGGATGAGAAGGGCCTTGCGGTCGAGTCCGTACCTGGCTGTAATGCGGCTCAGCATAGCGCGAAGCGGACCAGGCGCGGCCCCCGCGCCTATTTCCTGGCGGCCAGCCTGAAGGAATACAGCTTGTCGGTGGCCGATTTGATGCCGTTATGCACGGCCTCCACCTTATCCTCCGGCCAGTCGGCCTTGTTCTCGCGCAGGAAAGAGGTCTTATCCACCCGGTTATCGAAGCGGCCAACGGGGATATTGAACTTTTTCCCGCCGGATTCCACGGTGACGGCGCCCGGAGCGTCCGAATTCTTCTCCAGCCAGTCCATGTCGTCGCAGCCGTAATCGTTCAGCATCACGTCCATTGGAACGCCGTGATGCAGGATCGAACCCGGGTCGTTCGGATCGGTGCGGGCGCTGTTCTTCCGGCGGCTTTCCTCCGGGGTGACCCACACATAAAGTATGGAGGCCTTCGAGAGTATCTCCGGATCGAACTGCCCCAGGGAATAAAGGTAGCCGAACGGCGGCTTGAGCGGCATGGCCGAGCCGTGAGGCCCCCCTCTGGCGGCTTCTATCACTATGGTCTTTCCCTCGAAAGAGGCGGGGTAAGCGGCGTGTTTTTCGTCCAGCATGGCGCGCGCTTCTTTTTCCAGAGCCGCCGCCACGCTCTTGCGGACCTCGGGAGCGAGGGCCGAGAGTCTCGGCGCCATTCCGGCTTTGCCGGCCGCCCTGTCGATGCGGGCCAGGAGAAGCTCGGCGGCGGAATCCGTCCGCTCCGTCCTGCGGGCCATAAGATCGCGGTAGTCCTCGTTAAGGAGGTGGATAAGGGTCCCCCAGTCGCGCGGGTCTATGAAAGGCTTGTCGCCTGAGCGGAAGAATATGCGCCGGCCGCCCCTCTTATCCAGTTCGTCGTCGGTGCGGCGCATCATGTGGACGTACGGGAAATCGTCCAGCTGCAGGGTCTCCCCTATATGAAAATCTTTCATCAGCTTATCGGCCGGTATATTGGCCATATATCTCCTGACTTCGGACTTACCGGAAGCCGGCAGAGCCAGCAGCAGGACTATTTCCAAGGGACGTTCCATATTGCCTCCAATTCCGCGCGATATCCGGCCGACAGCCGGCCCAATGATTTTAAATTATACCTCCGGGGTTTGCAAGCGGAAAAAGCGGCCCTCCCGCGATTTTAGGTATAATTCTTCCATGACAAATATAGAGATCATGTGGACCGTCTTCGTCGTCACGGCATCGCTCCTTTTCTTTCTGGACATCCGGCTCTCCTCCGGCAGGGCCCACGAGATATCCCGCAGGGAGGCCCTCCTTCTCTGCTCTTTCTGGGTGGCGATAGCCGCCCTTTTCGGCGCGCTGACCGGCTGGATGCTCGGACGCGAAAGGATGCTGGAATTCTTCACCGCGTACGTCATCGAGTACTCGCTCTCGATGGATAACATGTTCGTTTTCATAATGATCTTCGCCTATTTCGGCGTCGCCAAAAAATATCAGCCGAAGATCCTGACCTGGGGCATACTCGGAGCGGTGGTAATGCGGCTCGCGCTCATCTTCACCGGGGTGGAACTGATAAGGGCCTTCTCCTGGATCATATACGTTTTCGGGGCCGTCCTCATCTTCACGGCGGTGAAGATGCTCGTTCAGAAGGACGGAGAGATGGACCCGGGCAGGAACCCGGTCCTCAGGCTGCTGGCCCGGATAATGCCCATAGACCGGACGGCCGACACCGGGAATTTCTTCGTGCGGAAAGAGGTACTGCACGCCACCCCTCTTTTCGCTACCCTGCTCGTCATAGAGACCTCCGACCTCATCTTCGCGGTCGATTCCATTCCGGCCGTCCTGGCTATCTCCAAGGAGACCTTCATAGTCTACACCTCCAACGTGTTCGCGGTGGTGGGACTGCGCTCCCTGTACTTCTTCCTGGCGGCCATTATGGATTCGTTCCGCTTTCTCAAGACCGGGATAGCGGTCATCCTCCTGTACGTGGGAGCCAAGATGCTGCTCTCCAACTTCATCCATATACCCGCCGGCCTGTCGCTCGGCGTGGTGCTCTCCATCCTGGCGCTTTCCATC
>JAKLEK010000170.1 GCA_022703115.1 Elusimicrobiota bacterium | reverse complement strand
CATATCACGCGAATTGCGAAAAAGCTGGGGATGGACCCGGTGGAATTCCGGCGCAGGAACGCCATCCGGGAGGGAGATACCCTGCCGTACGGCGCGCACATGAATCCCAGCGGGATCCGGGAAGCCATAGAGAAGGTGGAGAAAGAGATACGCTGGGGCGAGAAGGAGGCGTCCGGGGACCCGCGAAAGGCGGTGGGAAAAAGCCTCGTCTGCTTCTGGAAGTCTCCGGCGATGCCGCCGAACGCCAGTTCCAGCGCGTTCCTCAAGTTCAACGAGGACGCCAGCATCAACATACTCGTATCCGGCATGGAGATAGGACAGGGCCTGATGACCGTCATGGCCCAGATAGCGTCCGAGGTCCTCGGGGTGCCGGTCTCCAAGATACGCGTGGAGACCCCGGATACCGACCGCAACCCCTATGAATGGCAGACCGTCGGCTCGCACGTCACCTGGGGGTGCGGCAACGCGGTGAAGCGCGCCGCCATGGAGGCCCGCGACAAGATCTTCGACCTCGTGCAGCGCGTGCACTGCCTGGACAGGTCCACCCTCTATCTCGAGGACGAGAAGGTGAAGTGCCGCACGCGGCCGGACTTCGAACTGCGCCTGCGTGATTTCGTGATCAACGGCATACAGGCCGAAGACCATACTTTCAAGGGCGGACCTATCATGGGCTCCGGCATGTTCATGCCCGAGTTCGCTTCGGCCATCGGCGACCCGGAGACGGGACAGGGCGGACATCCCAACGTCCATTACACCACCGGCGCCGCTGGGGCCGTGGTGGAAGTGGACAGGGAGACAGGCAAGATGCGGATAAAAAAGGCCGTGCTGGCCGTGGACTGCGGAAAGGCCATAAATCCCGACCTGGTGAGGGGCCAGATAGTCGGCGGCCTCCTGCAGGGGTTTGCCACCGTGCTGTACGAGGACATGCGCTTCGACGGCAAGGGACGCCTGCTTAACCCCAACTTCTCGGATTATAAGATCCCCACCTCGCTGGATATGCCGGATAAGGTGGTGCCGATGATCGTGGAGGTAGCCCAGCCCGACGGACCGTACGGCGCGCGCGGCGTGGGAGAGCATACGATGATCCCGGCCGCCCCGCTCATAGCCGACGCGGTCGAGGACGCCGTCGGGGTCCGCATACGCTCCATGCCGGTGACCAAGGAAAAAGTCGCGCTGGCGCTTCTGGCGGGATCCGGAAAGAAAGCCGGCGGCCGGGCCTGAGACGCCGGTCCTTTACGCTTCGCTGTTCGCGCTTTACGTTAAAACGGAGGTCCCTGCATCATGAAACTCGCCCTGTGCCAGTTCGATATGAAGTGGGAGGACAAGGCTGCCAACAAGGAAAAGATCCTCGGCCTGCTGGAAGCCTGCCCCAAAAAGAAAGAGATCGACTGGCTTATCTTCTCGGAGATGACCCTCAGCGGCTTTACCATGAACGCGCCGGCCGCCGAGCTTTCGGACGCGGACCGGGATTTTTTCAGCGGTCTCGCTAAACGGAACGACATGAACGTTTCCTACGGCGGAGTGGAGGGCGGGTACAACAAGCTCATAACGCTGAACAGGAACGGCGACAGGGTCAACGCCTATTCCAAGATACATCTTTACGCCTACGGCGGAGAGGATAAGTGCTACCGGCCCGGAACGGAGCGCGCCCTCTTCGAACTGGAGGGGCTCCGGGTCATGCCCGCCGTCTGTTTCGATCTGCGGTTCCCCTACCTTTTCTGGAACATGGCCGAGAAGGCGGACATATACGTGGTGATAGCCGCCTGGCCTATGCGCAGGGCCGAACACTGGATGACCCTGCTGCGCGCTCGCGCCATAGAGAACCAGGCCTACTGCGTCGGCGTGGACCGGCTCGGTATGGAGGGCAAGGTCGAATATTCCGGGAATTCCATGTGCTTCGACCCTATGGGGCGGGTGGTGGCGGACGCCGGCAGCGCCGAGGGCGTTTTCGTCTCCGAAGCGCACGTTGACAGGGAGATCGTCGCCAAAACCCGCGAGAGGTTCCCTTTCCTGAAGGAACGCAAGGTTTTGCCCTGGTAGGAGCGTATGGAGATCATCGGTTACGGGGACAGCGTTCCGCGGGGCATATACCGCCTGCATTCGGCCTTCAGGAACGCCATAAATTTCAGGGGACAGAAAGGCCTCGTCGTTTCCCTCGTAACGCGCAAGACCGGCAACGGTCCCCTGAACATCGTGATGAAGCATCTTCCCCGCGGGGCCAGCCGTCTTAGGGTGACCGGTTTCAAGCTGTACGTGGACGAGAACTGTCTGGAAGCGGACCCGGGAAGGCATTACGATTCCTCCGTTCCGGTGCGGGCCCTGGACCGCGGTCTTTTCAGGAAGAACCTGGATTTGCTCAAGGACTGGCTCTGCGCCTGCGCTCCGCACAAGAGCATGTGCTTCCTGTTCTCGCGGTCGGCCGGGAGCGGGTTCAAACGTCCGTTCGAGCGCAGGATGCTCAGGGCCATGAGGGCCGCCGCGCGTCTGCTCGACGAGGGCTTTTACGCCAAGGGGGCGCGCGGCCTGCGAGGCCTGGGCTTCGGGCTTACCCCTTCAGGCGACGATTTTCTGTGCGGGTTCCTCACAGGGGTCAGCTTCGTGGAAGGGTGCTTCCGCGCGGATCTTTCCGGCATCATGGACGCCGTTTACGACAACGCCCTGACCGACAACGTTATCTCCGGTTCTTTCACCTGGTGCGCTTATAACGGCCGGGTCAACGAGAAGGTGAAACTGCTTTTGGAAGCTTTATCCGGCCCGGACCGGACACGGCTGTGCTCGGCGGCGGGCGCGGCTATCAGGAGCGGACATACCTCCGGAGCCGATTTTTGCGCGGGGCTCGTGCGCGGCTGCGAGGCGGCGCTGAGAGAGGTCTGACGCCGAAAGGAGACACGGTCATGGTCATAGCTTCGCTGGTCAAAAAAGGGGTCTATCACGATTCAGTATCGCTGATGAAGGCCGCAAAAGAGCTCGGAGGCCTGCCCGGGATATCGGACTCCGCCGTGGTCATGGCCACGAAGGAGAACAAGAACATACTGCGCAGTTCCGGACTGTATACGAAGGAGTTGGACGCGTCCGGGGACGACGCCCTTGTGATCACGGTCAAGTCCGCGGACCGGGTTTCGGCGGATCGGGCGCTGAAGGCGGCGGAAGAGATGCTCGGCCGCAGGAAGCCGGCCCCGGCTTCTTCGGCCGGGGCGGTCAAAGCGAAAGGGCTGGACGACGCCGTGCGCCTGGCCGGTGGGGCCAACCTGGCGCTGGTCTCGGTGGCCGGGCGTTTCGCCGGCAAGGTCGCCGGGGACTGTCTAGACCGCGGCCTGAACGTGATGCTCTTTTCGGACAACGTTCCGCTGCGCGACGAGGTCGAGCTGAAGAAGACCGCGGCCGCGCGCGGACTGCTGGTAATGGGGCCCGATTGCGGTACCGCTATCATAAACGGCGCGCCTCTGGCTTTCGCGAATTCGGTCGCCAGGGGCCCGATAGGGATAGTGGCCGCCTCCGGGACCGGGCTTCAGGAGGTGTCAGTCCTCATCTCGAACGAAGGTTCCGGGGTTTCTCAGGCCATAGGGACCGGTTCGAGGGACATCAGCAAAGAAGTGGGCGCCGTGACGTTCATGCAGGGGCTTAAAGCGCTCGCGCGGGACGATAGCACCAGAATAGTGGTGATGATCTCCAAGCCCCCCCATCCGGCGGTGCTGAAGATGGTCCTGCGGGAGGCGGCGAGGATAAGGAAGCCGGTGGTTTCCGTAATGCTCGGCGGAGCGCC
>JAKLEK010000017.1:8275-13773 GCA_022703115.1 Elusimicrobiota bacterium | reverse complement strand
CGCTGGCCAACTCCAATAACTGGCTGACGCTTACGACCGGGAACAAATCGGAAATAGCGCTGGGCTACTGCACCCTGTACGGCGACACCGCCGGCGCCATCGCTCCCATCTCCGACCTTCTCAAGACCGAGGTCTACCGTCTGGCCGGAACTCTCAACCGGGAACGCCGCGTGATACCCCGCTCGATCATAGAAAGGCCTCCCACGGCCGAATTGAAACCGGGACAGAAGGACCAGGACGATCTGCCGCCTTACGAGGTGCTCGACCGGGTTATACGCCTGTACATGGAGGAAGGGCTGACCGCCGGAGAGATAGTGAAAAAAGGGCATAAGGCCGAACTCGTGCTTTCCATTCTGCGCCGCATCGAAGCGAACGAATACAAGCGGAAACAGCTTCCCATCGGCCTCAAGGTGACGGAAAAATCCTTCGGTTACGGCCGGAAGATGCCCATAGTCAAGGACCTGGGGTACCTTTCTCCGAGGCCCGGGAAAGTCTGATGCCGAGACCGCGCCGTTCCACGCTCGGGACCGCCTGCCTCTTTCTGGCCGCATGCCTCCTGTCATGCGCCGACCTAACGGCGCAGCCGCCGCGGGGTAAAAGAACGTACAGGAGGCCGGCTCCCGGCGCCAAAGAGGAACTGGCGAAGCCGGAGCCCAGGACGAAAGAGGAGATCTTCAAGCAGGTCGCCGCCTCCTCCGCCGCTTACCGCAACGAGAACCTTCTGGCCAGGGCACTACAGCGCATAACCCTGGACACCCGCAACGGGCCCGTAATATTCCTTCCCACCGCGGATTCCAGCCGGGACCTGGGACCGAGCTTCGGCATCATGCCCATCTTCGCCGTAAGAAGGCCGGGGACCGACGTCATGAGATCGGTCATAGTCCCTTCGCTCAGCTACAACGATAACCTTGGGCCCACGCTCACGTACCGGCACTACGTTTTCCCGGACGAGCAGCGCTACTTCATATTCCGCGGCTCCAGATCGCAGCGGGTGGAACGCGAACTGATGGCCTATTACTACACCCCAAACCTGCTGGGTTCCGGGATCCGCCTCAGCTGGGAACCCAAGCTCTGGGTAACCGGCAAACCGTCCTTCTACGGGGTCGGCATCGGGGCCCGGCGTTCCAGTAAGGCGAACTACTCCCTCCACATGACCGGCGAGGAGTTGATAGCCGACCTGCCCATTTTCGGACATTTTTATTTCAATCTTACCCATTCCTTTTTCGTCAAGAAAATCAGCGAAGGCCCGGTGGAAGACACGGCTCAGGTGAGCGAGCGCTTCCCGGACCTTTACCGCGACGCGACCACCCCGCGTGATTTTCATTCGAACCGCTTCTCTCTCGTATACGACAGGACGGACCATCTTTATCTGCCCAGGGTAGGCACCTACGCCAGCGCCTCGGCGCTCTATTCCAACAGGAAACTGGGGTCCGACTACGAATACCGCACCTACGCCTTCCAGGTGAAGAGCTACTATAATTATAAGGAAGAGGGACGCTTCATAACAGCGGTGCACGGGCTTCTTCAGTTCCAGCGCGGCGCCGAACTGCCGTTCTACGCCATGCCGCAGCTGGGAGAAGGCACGGGCCTGAGGATGGCCGGGGACGGACGCTTCACGGACAGGGGAAAAATGGTATTAACGGTGGAGGAAAGGATCACTCTCTCCAGAACGCCTTTCTTCAGGTTCATCAGCGAGACCGAGATCGCTCCTTTTCTGGACATCGGCACCGTATTCCCTAAACCCTCGGATTTCAGCGCCGGGAAGCTGAAGTACGGACCCGGCATCTCCGCGCGGCTGGTCATCAGGCCTCAGCTGGTCGCGACGATGGACTTCGCCTCCGGATCGGAGGGCTCCAACGCTATAATCAAGGTAGGGTATCCTTTCTGAGGGACCGCCCGCCGAAAAGACCTTTTCAACGGGCGCGGCGGGACAGGAAGTCGGCGTCCATCAACCGGGCGGAGAGAGCCGTCTGGAACCCTTCCTGCACGTTCCTTTGCCCCCTGGAAACCCCGTCGCGGACCCCGATGAAATAGGGCTGCAGTTTTCCGCGCGCGTCTCGCAGCGGCAGGAACCGGAGCCGCTTCCTCATCACATCGCAAAGCAGTTCCGAAGGCAGACGCAGGAATTCCTCCGCGTAAGAACCGACGACGCACACGGGATGCTCGGTGAGATACAGGAGCTCGTTGAGCGCTTCCGGGTCCGATTCGGCCTCCAGCTTCATCCGCCTGCACGCGTGTTCTATTTCCCTGTAGAGGACCTTGGCGCGGTCGGAGTCGCGGACCAGGACGTTCACGCCCTCCAGCAGCCTGAAATATGCTTCGGCCGAGGGGACGCTCAAGGGGCGGGAACCCTTCGCGCTCAAACCCTCGGTGATCCTGCCGGACCGCGATCCCGCGAAAGAGAAAGGCACCACCTTATCGCCGTACAGCGCCAGCAGACGCCTGACCGGCCCGGACGAACGCGCGCCGGTCCCGGGAAGGGCCAGGCCGGAGATAAGCCCGGGCAGAAGTCCCGCCAGGACCCTGGCGGCGGGGCCGGAAGACGCCGCGCGGCCGCCATGATTCCCGTGATAAGAAAGCCCGCGCGCATGCAGGACGATACGTTTGTAAGTCCCGCAGGTCTCGATACCGTCCAACACGAACTCCGCGGTCTTCAGCGCGGCCCCGGCCGCGGAAAGCAGCGCCGCCTCGGCAGGCGCGATGGAGCGCGCCGGCAGGTTCTCCGCGAGTATTTCCAGGATGAGATCCCTTTTCATTTCAGCGTCCGCGGAGCGGGGCGTCGGCGGACCCGCCCTTGAGTTCCTTGCCGCCGTCCCGTGGCGTCCGGACCGCGCCCGGACCGAGATACGCCGCGGCGCAGGCGCCGGCGGCGGAGCTTATCTTTTCAATGACCGACGCCCGCTCCGCGGGCGGGAGCGCCCGGCGCGCGTCCAGAAGTTCCAGGCAGCGGCAGCATCTCATTATCAGGTCGTACGCCGGGAAATAGTGCCCCCGGTCCAGCAGGGAGGACGCGCCCCTGAGACCGTCTTCCATCTCCCTGCGGAGCGCGGAAGGGTCGGAACCTTCGAAAGCGTAATAAGAGAGCTGTCTTTCCCTTTCACCGTACATCTCCCCGTATGTGCGGCGCTCGTCCAGCCTCACATCCAGAACCCGCTTTTTTCCCTGAGCTATCATGGCCAGACGCTCCAGACCGTACGATATCTCCGCGCAGGCTTGGCCAAGTTCCAGGGAGGCCATGCGGCGGAGATACGTGAACCTGGCCGTCTCGATGCCGTCCATAGATATCTTCCATCCGGGGCCGGAGGCGCCCAGCGCGGGAAGGTCGAGGGCGCTCTCGATCCAGCGGATGTCGTGTTCCTCCGTCCTGATGCCGAGCGGCGCCAGGGAAGACAGGAAGACCTTCTGCATGTCCGCCGGCGGAGGCTTTATCACGACGTGATAGGAGAAGTACGAGGAAAGACGGTCCGGATTCTCCCCGAAGCGCCCGTCCACTGGCCTGCGGCACGGTTCCACGCCCGCGGAGCTGAAAGGCCCGGGGGCCAGCACCCCGAAGAAGGCCGAAGGGGAAAGAGCGCCGGAGCTTTTTTCCAGGTCGCAGGGACGCAGCGGGGAACAGCCCCTGCGCGACCAGTACCTGTCGAGCGCGGCTATTATCTCCTGTAAATTCATCGTACGAATTCCAGCGTATGCAGCCGCTGGTCCAGTTGTTCCGAAAAGAACCGCCTGAGCATATCGTCCAGGACGTCAAGGGCGCGCTCGTCAGAGTCCAGGCCGCGGACTTCGTTCCAGCTCCCAACGTGCAGGACGTCCCAGACACGGGCGTCCAGCCCGACGGACGTGTGCCTGAAACCGAATCCGGCCGCGTCCAGCGCCCGGAGCGCGAAAGCCCTCCGGGTCCAGGGGCCTATCGTCGCGTGGCCGGCCACTTCCGCCGCGGACGGCCGCGAGCTCATACCGGCTCCATCTCCGCGGGCCTCAAGATGCTCCAGCGCTCCGAGCAGGAGGTCGTACTTGTCCGGACTCGGCTGATAGAGGGGGGTTATCTTGCTTATCACCTCGCAGAAATGGCACGCCATGAACAGCAGGTCGGAAGAAAGGCGGACGCGCGGAAAGACCGAGAGCGTCTGCCCTCCGGTGCAGACCGGA
The DNA here is from genome assembly GCA_022703115.1 of Elusimicrobiota bacterium. Taxonomy (GTDB): domain Bacteria; phylum Elusimicrobiota; class Elusimicrobia; order Elusimicrobiales; family UBA9959; genus YA12-FULL-51-18. The sequence goes on along the minus strand of JAKLEK010000017.1, from coordinate 9,627 downwards.
AGGCCCCTGTCGTTCTTCATGAAGAAGCGGTAGTCGCCGCGGCTTACAGGCTCCGAAAGGGCCCGCAGCCTGCCCTTCGCCAGGCGCACGCTTTTGAACGCGACCTCGAGCTTGCCGTGCTCCCTCGTAAAGACCGTCACTATCCGGTCGTTCTCCCGGAGCGGACGGCTGCGCAAGACTATCCCGCGATCGCAGAAAGTCATGGCCCTATTCTAGCAATTATGCGCCGCGGCGCGCACCGGACGGCCTCCGCCGCTCAGGTCCTTGCGGCGCGGTATATACTATTGCCCCGAATTTTAATATAATTGATATCACTATGCTACCTACATACCGACCTAACGTAAGAAGAAGGAAGAAGACCCTCGGCTTTCGCGCCAAGATGAAGACGGCCGGAGGAAGGAAAACCCTGGCGAGACGGCGCGCCAAAGGGAGATGGCATCTGATCCCGGATTGACGCCCTATAATGGGAAAGTTCTCTTTTCCCAGAAGCGCGCGTCTGCGCGGACGCAGTAACTTCGAGTTCGTCTTCAACGAGGGACGCAGGCATTCGACCAGGGACCTGGTGATGTGGTCCTGCGCGCCTTCGGCGAAGGCCGCCGCCGGCGTTGCGCCGGCCGGTACGGGCAGGGAACTCGGCCTCGTAGTGAGCAAGAAGACCGGCGGGGCCGTACAACGCAACAGACTTAAAAGGCTTCTCAGAGAAGCTTTCAGAACGTCGAAAGACTCGTTATTGGACGGAACGCGGATAATAGTATATCCGAAAGCGGGATGCGGAATAAAGACCCTTTTACAGGCGAAGACCGCGCTGAAAGCGGTCTGGACCAGGGCGGGACTGTCCAGCGGGGCCGTATGAACGGCACCGGACCGGCCGCGGGCCGGGGCCGGCCTTCCGCCAGGGAAAAGATCGCCCATGCGGCGCGCGCGATTTACGGACTTTTAAGGCCTCTTCTGGGGCCGCGCGCCTGCCGGTTCCATCCCACCTGCTCGGAGTACAGCTTCCAGTCCTTTATAAAGCACGGACTGTTCAAGGGCGCTCTCCTGAGCGCTTCACGGATAATCCGCTGCCACCCTTGGAACCCGGGGGGATACGACCCCGTCCGGTGACGCGCACCGCCCCGGCGGACCGCCGCATAGCGCTGAAAATATGGAGATGAACAGATGAACAGGAACCTGATACTGGCCGTGCTGCTGTCCTCGGCCGTATATATATTCTGGTACTCTTACGTGGCCAAGCCGCCGATGCCCCAGCCGAACGCGGCGGCCCAGACGGACCCGCAGCCGGCGGCGCCCGCGCCATCCGCCTCCGTAAAAGGACCGGCGGCGGAACCATCCGCGCCGGCGGCGCCCGCGTC
>JAKLEK010000017.1:0-8178 GCA_022703115.1 Elusimicrobiota bacterium | reverse complement strand
TCGGCCTCCGACTGGCCCAGGAACGGGGTGACCCTGGATATGCCGAAAGCCTCCTACTCCTTCCACCCTGCCGGGGCCTCCATCAAGAGCATAGTATACCAGGGCCCCGTCTCGCCGGTCGAACTGATCTCTGCCGCGGACCCCGGCTTCCTCAGTTCATTCGAAGGATTGCGCTTCGCGCTTAAGAGCAGGACCGGGGACAGCGTTACGTTCTCGGCCCGCGCCGCCAACGGCGTGAACATAACCAAGAAATACACTCTCTCGGCCGACGACACCATCCACCTGCTGGAGGTTACCGCCGCCAACCCGGAAACCGCGCCCGCCGTTCTTGGCCCATGGACTCTCACCATAGGGCCGGGCATCGGCACAGTGAAGACCGAGCAGAAGGAGAACCCTTCGGTCTGGAAGGCGAAATACACTTTCCAGGAACCGGGCAAGAAGCACCCCACCGTGGTGGAGATGGACGAGAACGCCAAAGCCGGAGACTGGATCTGGGCCGGGGTCGACAACAGGTATTTCCTGACCGCGGTCCTCGGCGGCGGCCTGCAGCGGGACCAGCTCATCTTCTCTCACAGGGAGCTGGAGGGGAACAAGGCCCCGCTTCTTACCCTCCCATTCGACACCGTGGTCCTGGCCCCCCGGGAGTCCAGGACATGGAAGGTGAGCTTCTACGCGGGCCCCAAGGATTACCGCCTCCTCCAGGCGCTTGGCAGCGGCCTCGACAGGTCGGTGGACTTCGGGTTCTTCTCTCCGCTCGCCAAGCTCGCGGATTCCGCCCTCGGGGCCTTTCACCGGCTCACCGGCAATTACGGGTTCGCCATCATAATCCTGAGCGTTCTGCTGCAGATACTGCTCACCCCGCTGAGCTGGAAATCCTACAAGGCCATGGCCGTGATGAAGAAACTGCAGCCGGAGATGCAGGCCATCCAGGCCCGATACAAGGACGACCCTAAGCGCATGAACGCCGAGGTCATGGAGCTTTACAAGCGCCACGGCACCAATCCGCTCGGCGGCTGTCTGCCCATGCTGCTGCAGATACCCGTCTTTTTCGCGCTTTACACGGCGATCCGCAATTCATGGCCGCTGCACGGGGCGCCGTTCATACTCTGGATAAAGGACCTCTCCGCCCCCGACACGCTGTTCGGCCACATACCGTCCGCGATACCCCTGCTGGGCGGCACGGCCGTCGGCCCCCTGCCGCTGATGCTCGGAGGTGTGATGTTCCTGCAGCAGGCCCTGAATCCGCAGACCGGAGGGGACCAGGCCCAGGCCGCCATGATGAAGTGGATGCCGGTCATATTCACTTTCATGTTCCTGAATTTTCCGGCCGGACTTACGATCTACTGGCTGGTGAACAGCGTCTGGGGATTCGCCCAGACGATGATACTGAAAAAAAGAACGGAAGCGGGGAACTGATCTCATAAGGCGCGGCGAACGCCGCGTCTATTCGTGGAGGAGAAACAAATGAAAGAGACGAGAGTGGAAGCGAAAACAATACAGGACGCGGTGGAAATAGGCCTCATCGAACTGGGCCTCAGACGCGACCAGGTAGAAGTAGTAGTGGTGAGCGAGGGAAGCAAGGGCTTCCTGGGAATAGGAGCGAAAAAAGCCTGCGTGATGCTGCGCGAGAAAAAATGGACCGGCGGCGGGCATTATGACCGTCAGAGCGGGCGCGGGGAGCGCTCCTCCGGCCGAGGAAGGGGAGGACACTCCCGAGAAGGCGGAAGACGCGACCGGAACGAAGGCAGACAGCGCACCGAACGCACCCCTTACGCCAGGACCTCTTCGGAAGAAAGACGCCCGGCACCCGTAGAGAGGCGGCCGGACGCGGTCTACCAGGACGTGAGCCTGGCCATGGAACCGATAACGGCGCCGGAAGACCCGGTCGAGCACGCCAGGGCCACGTTCGCCTCGGTCATGAAGATGATGGGGCTGGAAGCCTCGATCACCGAAGCCGCGCGCGGACCGGAAGAAGGAAGCATAACGCTGAAATTCGAATCGCCGGATTCGGCGGTATTCACGGACGACAACGCCAGAGGCCTGCAGTCGCTGCAGTTCCTGCTCAACTCGATAGTCAACCGGAACCGCAAGGACAGGCACACAGTAAGGCTCGACACCGCGGACTACTGGGGCAAAAAGGAAGAGGAACTTTCGGCGAAAGTGGAAGCGGCCGTAAAGGAAGTGATCTCCACCTCCAGGCCCTACCGTATGGAACCGATGTCCGCGCCGCTGCGCAAGTACGTCCACAACCTGATAAAATCCAGGCATCCGGAAGTGGAGACCGTTTCGGAGGGAGAGGGCAGGTGGCGCAAAGTAGTGGTGCGCTCCAAGGCCCAGGGCGAATCCGTCCAGCAGAACGCCGACGCGGCCGAAGTTTCCCAGGAAAGCGGCAAGAGCGCCTGATAGCGCGTGCCGCGCGACAAGTCACAGGTCATGAGACGGGATATATCCGCTCGTGATCTGTGACTTGCCCGTTTAGCCCGGTCCCGCCCCGCTTACCAGGTCTTCGGTCGAAGGTCACACGGATCGATATGCTCCTTCCAGACGCCGCGCAGACCATAGTGGCGCCCGCCTCCCCGGCGGGCAGGGGCGCAGTGGCCCTCGTAAGACTGTCGGGACCGGACTCCATACGGATAGCTTCGTCCTTCCTGTCCCCTTCCTCCGTTTCCGGGGCGCCGAAACCGCGTTTCCCATATCTTCTCAGGGCGGAGGACGACGGCCGGCTCATCGACAGGACCGTCACGGTGTTCTACCGGGCGCCCGCCAGCTACACCGGCGAGGACATGGTCGAGATATCCTGTCACGGCTCTCCCTACATTGTTTCGACGCTGCTGCGCCTGGCGATAGCGGGCGGAGCTCGCCAGGCCGGCCCCGGCGAATTCACTCTTCGCGCATTTCTGCACGGCAAACTGGACCTCGCCCAAGCCGAAGGGATAAACGACCTCATAATCTCGGAAGGCGAGGCGGCGCACCGGGCCGCCATCACCCAGGTGGAGGGGGGGATCTCCGAGCGCATCCGGAAAATGCGCGGAACGCTCGTCGACCTTCTGAGCGAACTGGAGGTCCGCCTGGACGACTCCTATGGGGAAATGCGTCCGCTGGACGCGCCTTCCTTCCTGGGGCGCGCCCGGGCGGCGGCGGCGGGGATGAAGGCCATGGCGGACAGTTTCGAGAAAGGGCGCAGGGCCAAACACGGCGTCAGGATCACCATAGCCGGAGCCCCGAATTCAGGGAAGTCTTCCCTCCTGAACCGTCTGCTCGGAAGCCGTCGGGCCATCGTTTCGCCGATCGCCGGCACAACGCGCGACACTATAGAGGCTAAGACCGAGCTCGGCGGCTTCTCAGTGATCTTCACGGATACGGCCGGCATCGGGACGGCCCCGAAAGGAACGCTGGAACGGGAGGGGATGCGCCGTTCACTGAAGGCGATCGGCTCCTCCGACATCGTGCTATGGGTCATCGACGGGTCCAGAAAGGGCTCGGCCGCCGACCGGCGCGTGGAAAGCGTCTTGAAGCGCCGCATCCCGCCCGGGGCGGAAATGATAAAGATCTGCAACAAGAGCGACCTCCCGCCGGGCCGGGACCGTGAGGAGACTGCCGCCTGCCAATCCATATCCTGCAGAACCGGCTCCGGACTGAAAGCCCTCAAGGTAAGGCTGCTAGCTGAAGAAAAGGGATTCTTCACCGCCGAGGCTTCCTCGATCGTAACCTCAGCCAGGCACTATTCCGCCCTGCTGGAGGCCCACAGGGAGCTCTCGGGCCTCGAAAGGTTAGCCGCCGCCGGCGGCGTCCTCCCCATGGAACTGGCCGCGGAACATCTCAAAGGGGCTCTCGCCGCGCTGGCCGCGATACTCGGCGAGACGACCTCCCAGGATATCCTGAACAACGTTTTCAGGAACTTCTGCGTAGGCAAATGAATGAACGGATACCCCAAAGACCGCGGTAGGGCCGAAGCGCGCCGGATAAAAGGGCCGGCGGGGATATTCCATCTGGCCGTATCGGCCGTTACGGACCCTGCCGGCGCCGCCGCGCGGCTGCTTGCGTCCGGCTCAGGATACTCCGGGCCGCTCGCTCTTTATCTGACGTCGAGCGCGGCCTACGCGCTGTTCCTGCGAACCAAGCCGGCCGGTTTCCCGGCCGAACTGGCCGAAGCCTCCGCCGAATTCTCCGGCAGGTCCGGCCCCTGGCTCTTCGCGGTCCACGCGGCCTCCGGATTGGCGCTGACCGCGGCGGCCTCGGCGATGCTCCCGGCCTTCGCCTCGCTCATGACCTCGAAGCGGCGGCTTGCGCTCAGCATCCTTTCCGCCTTCGCCGCGTGCGGAGCGCTCGCAGCGGCGGCGATCCTCTTCAGGAATTCGCCGGCCGCCTCTCTCGCCCTGCTGCTTGCGCTTACCGCCGCTTCCTGGCGGCCGGCGGCCGCGGCCGGACCGAGGGCGGCGGCTTTTTTCAGATTCGCCCTGGCCGTTTCCGCCGCGGAACTTATCTGCCTGCCGGCGGCCTTCCTGGCCGCAGGACTGCGCAGCGAAGAGCTCTTCATAACCGCGGCGCTTTTATCAGCGGTCTGGACCCTGTACCTGACGGCGGCCGCGGCGCGCTCCCTCTTCGGCGGGACAGCGGTACGGGCAGCACTGGCTCTCCTGCTCTCCGCGGCGGCGGCCGGACTGTCTCTCTACGCGCTGAAGAACATAGGCGTCCTGCCGCCGGAGATCTTCCGCTTCGCGATGTTCATGTAAGGGCGGCTTCTATGGCATATTTCATCTATCCCTCCGCCTTCGACGTCATAGTGGTCGGCGGCGGGCACGCAGGCTGCGAGGCCGCGCTGGCCTCGGCCGGCATGGGCATGCGGACCCTGCTGATGACCCAGGACCTGGACACGATAGCCCAGATGTCCTGCAACCCCTCGATCGGAGGCCTGGGCAAGGGGCAGATCGTCAGGGAACTGGACGCGCTCGGAGGGCGCATGGGCCGCGTCGCGGACCTTTCCATGCTGAGCGCGCATATGCTAAACACATCCCGCGGCCCGGCGGTGCGCGCGCCCAGGGCTCAGTGCGACAAGAAGCTGTACCAGGCCGCCATGAAGCTGGCCCTGGAGCGGGCGGAAAACCTGGCCGTCATTCAGGACGAGGCGGAGTCCCTGTGGACCGAAGGTTCCGCGCTGAAAGGCGTAACGACCGTACGCCGCACCAGATACGAAGCCCGGACCGTAGTCCTTACTACCGGCACTTTCCTGAAAGGCCTGATACATATCGGCCAGGTCTCTCTCAGGGGGGGACGATACAACCATCCTCCTTCCGACGGACTGTCCCCTTCGCTGGAGGCGCTGGGGTTCAGGCTGGGCCGCCTGAAGACCGGGACCCCGATGCGCCTCAACGGACGCACCATCGATCTCTCAAAATGTTCCGAGCAACCGCCCGACGACCCGCCGCCCCTGTTCTCGCGTTTCAGCGTCCGGCCCGAACGCAAGCTCCTTTCCTGCTGGATAACGCGGACCGGACCCGGGTCCTCGGCGGTCATAAACGAGAACCTGCACAGGTCGCCTCTCTATTCCGGGCGCATAAAGTCCTCCGGACCGCGTTACTGTCCTTCGATCGAGGACAAGATCGTCAAGTTCCCGCATAATCCGGACCATATCATTTTCCTTGAGCCGGAAGGGTTCGACACCGAGGAATACTATGTGAACGGGCTTTCGACCAGCCTCCCGGAAGAAGTGCAGCTGGAACTGCTCCGGTCGGTGAGGGGGCTGGAGAAGGCCAGGATGATACGGGCCGCCTACGCCATAGAATACGATTTCTGTCCCCCGGACCAGCTGCGCCTCTCTCTGGAGACGAGGAACGTCCCGGGACTTTTCATGGCCGGCCAGATTAACGGGACCACCGGGTACGAAGAGGCCGCCGCCCAGGGACTGATCGCTGGCATAAACGCCGCGCGGCTCGTGAAGGGGGAAGAGCCTCTGGTGCTTGGACGAGACGAAGCCTACATAGGAGTGATGATAGACGACCTGGTATCCAAAGGAGTGGACGAACCCTACCGCATGTTCACGGCGAGGGCGGAGTACCGGCTGCTGCTGCGACAGGACAACGCGGACCTGCGGCTGATGGACCGGGGGTTAGACCTGGGCCTGGTCCCCGCCGTGTTCAGGAGGAATTTCGAACGTTACAAAGCCGCCGTCGAACGCGCCCGGAAAGGGGGAAAGCCCGCGTCGGAAGAAGCGGACATGGCGCCGTGGACCAGCGAAGAGGCCGAAACGTGCGCCAGGATCGGGAAGGAATACTCGACATATATAGACCGGGCCGTCAGGGACGCCTCCGGCATGAAGGACTTCGAACGTATACGCATACCGGAAACCATGGACCCTTCCGGCATAAAAGGACTTTCCGCCGAATCGAGCCAGCGGTTCCGGCGAGTGCGCCCCGTCACTCTGGCGCAGGCCGCGCGGATACCCGGGGTCACTCCGGCCGATATACAGTTGCTGCTGGTCCATCTCGCCAGGCTCGGCGGAAAGGACTGACCGCTAAGGAACGAGCTTATGGACCGAACGACCGCCGAAACCCTGGAACGCTGGGGCCTCGCCCTGACCGAGGAACAGGCGAGCCGCCTGGAACTTTTCCGCGCGGAACTCCTGGAAAAGAACGCGAGGCTCAATCTCTTCTCCAGGAACGACGCCGACTTTCTCTGGCCCCGCCACATACTGGACGCGCTGGCCGGCGCGCCCCTGCTGTCCAGGCTGGTGCCTCCGGGCGGACTGGTCGCCGACGCTGGCGCCGGAGCGGGCTTCCCGGGAATCCCCCTGGCCGTGGCGCTTGAGAAGATCCGCTTCGACCTGTGGGATTCCAGCATGAGACGCCAGATGTTCCTCACTTGGACCGCGTCGCGCCTGAAGCTCGGCAACGCGCGGGGCGTATGCGCGCGGATAGGCCAGAGCGGGGGGACCGAGGCGGGGCGATACGATGCCGTGGTGGAACGCGCCATGGGAAAACTTGAAAACATACTCCCCCAATGCTTAAATATGCTCAGGCCCGGCGGGGTGTTCCTGGCCTGGCAGTCCGAAAGCGGGGAGGGAGCCGCCGCCGAAGCCGTGGAGGCATTTTCCTACAGGCTTCCCAACGAGGACAAGGAACGGTTCATTCTGGTCTTCCGGAAAGGCTGAACGCGGGCGTCAGGGAAACGGCGTCAAGAGGGGCATAATGCACATCCTGAATTATTACTTTACTCCGTTCGCGGTCATACTCATAGCGTTCGCCATATACTTCTCAGAACCGGAAAAGAACGTGACCTACGTCTCTTTCGCGATCCTGACGCTTTCGTTCGGGACCAATTACTGGTTCTCCAGGAACACCTACCGCTTCATGCGCTGGATGCACAACATCCGGTCCTTCATGGTATTACTGAACCTGGCCACCAGCGCGGTGCTCTTCTACCTGCTGGGTTCGTACTGGGCCCCGATGTGGCTCCTGTTCGTGGTGGCCCCGGCGGCGGCGGCGATGTTCATGCGCAAGAACCAGGTGATGGTCATCGCGCTCGTCTCCGCAGCCTCGATGCTGGGCGTCTATTATCTGAAAAGCGTGCAGCTCGGCGTGACGTTCAGCCGCCAGCTCTGGGCCATGGCCTCATGCCACGCTCTTTTCGTGGTGTTCTTTTCCCTGTTCGTGGCCGCCATGTCTGAGATGATCCTCAAAGTACGGGATTCGCTCCGGTAAAGGACCGGCCGGACCCGCGCCGCGGCCGCGAGGCCGGCGGTTTTCTCATATGGATATATTCGGCAAGCTGAGGGTGCTCTTCTGGTTCTGCGTACTGGGCATCTGGAGCATCTTCATGTACCAGTACATGAGCGAGGACCTCTCAGCCCCGTCCAGGATGCCGGTGATGAAGAACCCTTTCGCGGCCATGCCTCCGGCCGAACGCCCGGTATGGAAGACCTCTCCTCCGGCCGAACGGGGACAGTCCGCGTTCACCGGACTTCCGGTCAGACCGGCCGGCTCAATGATAGGGGCGCTCTCCGGAGGGCTGGACATCAAGGCCGTCGGTTCCGGCCCCGGGGCCGGACGCGCGCCGGCGCAGGGCGCCGCCATGGAGCGGGAAAGCGTTCCGCCGGCCCCGCCCGGCTTCGCCGCGCTGGAGACCCGCCACTTCGTGATCTACGAGGAAGGGCCGGCGGTATCAAAAGAGCTGGGCGACGCG
>JAKLEK010000169.1 GCA_022703115.1 Elusimicrobiota bacterium | reverse complement strand
CCTTGGACCCCTGTGCCCCCCGGCAGCCCAGCGTACCCGGGATATCCAGCCGAGGGACGACAGAGCCCCTGGCCGTCAATTTTCACGTAATATATAATTTGGTCCCGGTTCCGGTCAAGGCCGGGGTTTGGTAGAATATACGTCCCGGTTCGGCCGGGGAAGGGGCTCCGCGGCTGTATCGAAAGCGGGGCCGGGGGGATGATGAAAAATACGATAAAAAACGTGGCGTCTGCGCTGGCCGCTCTTTTGCTTGCGGCCGGTCAGGTGTCCGCCCAGAGGGCGGCCGGCGGTGTGGTGCCGGAAGGGAAGATCTTCAATGCCAGGGGAAAGGTTGAATGCCTGAGGGCCGGCAGGAAGGCCTGGGAGCCGGTAACGCCGCCCTTCACGCTGGTCCAGGGCGACACGGTGAGGACCGGCCGGCGTTCTACGGCCGAGATATATATGCGCCATGGGGCGAAGGTCCGTCTTAAGGCCAACACCAGGTTCAGGATCGAGAAAATAAGCCCGGAAAGGAATTCGGTGCGGGTGATGACGGGGCGGCTGGAGGCCTGGATAAAAAAGAACACCAGGCGGCGTTTCGAAGTGCGCACGCCCAGCGCCGTCTGCGCCGTGCGCGGCACCACTTTCTCGGTCGCGGTCTACAGGGACGGCCGTACTGTATGGGACCTTTTCAAGGGCGCCGTGGACGTGTACGACCAGTTCAACAGGGCGGTGTCCCTTTCCGATAACCAGCGGCTTATGGTCACCAAGGACCAGGGCGCCGAACCGGTGACCGCCATACCGGCCGGCGTCGGCGCTCCGGCGGAACCGGTGAAGACCGCCGAAGAAAGGATAGAGGAGAAGGCCGCGCTGGCCGCGGAGGCGAAAGCCGCCGCCGAAGCTAAGACCCGGGCGGAGGCCGAAGCGAAAGCCGAAGCCGAGGCCGCCGCCAAGGCGGAAGCGGAGGCCAAGGCCCTGGCCGAAGAAGAGGCCCGGGCGGCGGAAGAAGCCGCCGGACAGGCCGCTGAGCCCGCCGTGAATCCGACCCAGGAAGCGCGGGAGTCGGCCGAGGTCAGCGGTTCCACGCCGTAGGGCGCCGGACGCCGGCCGGAGTACATTAGCGCCGCTTATGCCCGTATCAACATAAGTGGCTGGCGGCGGGGGCGCGCTGAATGATATCATTACAAGAACTTACCCTTTTACCCCGGGGACGGTTTCTCAGGAGGCGGACATGGCACTTGAGCGGAAAGTGAAATACGAAGGCGATTGCGACAAGGAATTCGCCAAATGGGTCACGAGCCAGATAGGCGGCGATAATCTGCGGCACTGCATACAGTGCGGCGCCTGCAGCGCCAGCTGCCCGCTCGCGCTCTATATGGACTATACCCCGCGCCGGCTCATAAATCTGGCCCGCGAGGGATTCAAGAAGGAAGTGCTGGGGTCCTTCACCATCTGGCTCTGCGCCAGCTGCTACGCCTGCCGGGTGGAATGCCCCAAGTCGATACAGATAACCGACATCATGTACCTGCTCAAGCGCAGGGCCATAGAGGAGGGGGTCTACCCGAGGCGCTTCCCGATACCGGTGCTGGCGCGCGAGTTCGGCCGGATGATCTTCGCCTTCGGCCGCGTCAACGAGACCCTGCTGGTGACGGACCTTTTCCTGCGCACGAACTGGTTCCGCTTCCTGAATATGATAGGCCTGGGCCTGAACCTTATGCGCACCGGCAGGATGTCGGTGCTGCCGGACCATATCGAAAAGCGCGCCGAACTGCGCAAGGTGCTTAACGCGTTGGATGCGGAGGAGAAAGCGTCATGAGATACCTTTATTTCCCCGGCTGTTCTCTGAAAGGGTCGGGCAAGGCCTACGAGGAGTCGTTCCTCGCCGTGTCCCGCGCCCTGGAAATGGATATCCGCGAGCTGGACGACTGGAACTGCTGCGGCGCCACCGCCTACATGTCGGTGGACGAGAAGAAATCTTACGCGCTGGCCGGGCGGAACCTGGCCATAGCGGAACGGGAGAACCTGGACGTGCTGGCGCCCTGCAGCGCCTGCTACCTGGTGCTGAACAAGACGCAGAAGGCCCTGAAGGAGCACCAGGACCTGCGGCGCAAGGTCGTGAACGCGCTGAAGGCCGGCGGCCTGGACTATAAGGGCACGGTGAAGGTCCGCCACCCGCTCGACGTGCTGGTGAACGACGTGGGGCTGGACAAGATAGCGGCCCGCATACGGAAGCCGCTGAAGGGGCTGAAGCTGGCGGCCTACTACGGCTGCCAGATCGTGCGGCCGTACGCGACCTTCGACGACCAGCACGACCCGGTGACTATGGACAAGATCATGGAGGCGGCGGGCGCCGAATGCGTGACCTGGCCGCTCAAGACCCATTGCTGCGGAGGCAGCCTTACCGGCACCGTGCCGGAGGCCGGCCTCCGCCTGGCCTACAATCTGCTCAGGGAGGCCAAGAAGCGCGGCGCGGGAGCGATAGTCACGCTCTGCCCGCTCTGCCAGTTCAACCTGGACGGGTACCAGGACCAGATCGCGCGCAAGTTCGGGCGCGTGGACATGCCGGTGCTCTATTTCACCCAGGTGCTGGGCCTGGCCATGGGGCTGCCGCAGTCCGCGCTCGGCATCAAGCGCGGGATAATTTCAGCCGAAGCAGTGCTGGCCGGGAGGTAGGACCATGGCGGAAAACGTTAAAAAACAGGGGACTCAGCCGCGCATAGGCTTCTATGTCTGCCATTGCGGCACGAACATCGCCGGAGTGATAGACGTGGCGGACGTGCAGAATTACGTGGCCGGGCTGCCGGGCGTGGCGGTCTCGCGCGACTACAAGTACATGTGCTCCGACCCCGGTCAGGAGCTGATAGTGAAGGACATCCGCGAGCATAAGCTGGACAGGCTCGTGGTGGCGGCCTGCTCGCCTCTCCTGCACGAGGAGACCTTCCGCAAGGCGGCCGCCAAGGCCGGCCTGAATCCGTTCTTTTTCCAGATGGTCAACATCCGGGAACACGCCTCCTGGGTGCACGAGGACAAGAAGGCGGCCACCGAGAAGGCGAAGGACCTGGCCCGCGCGGCCGTGGCCCGCGTCGCCCATCACCGCGCGCTCGAGAAGAAGCGGGTGCCGGTCAACCCCGACGTGCTGGTGGTCGGCGGCGGCATAGCCGGCATACACGCCGCGCTGACGCTCGCCAACGCCGGCAAGAAGGTGACGCTGGTGGAGCGCGAGGCGACCATCGGCGGGCATATGGCGCTGTTCGACAAGACCTTCCCGACGCTGGACTGCGCGGCCTGCATCCTGACCCCGAAGATGTCAGCCGTGAAGGCGCATCCGAACATCACGCTCTGGACGTATTCCGAGGTGGAGAAGGTGGAGGGCTACGTAGGCAACTACAAGGTCAGCGTGAAGCGCAAGCCGCGCTACGTGAAAGAGGACCTCTGCGTGGGCTGCATGGAGTGCATCGACGCCTGCGTGTTCAAGGAACCGAAGTTCCACGACAAGTTCAACCAGGGGCTGGGCAAGCGCAAGCCGGTCTACATCGACTTCCCGCAGGCCACCCCGAAGGTGGTCCTGCTGGACCCGGAGAACTGCATAGAGCTCAAGACCGGGAAGTGCAAGAAATCCTGCGCCGCGGCCTGCGACCGCGGGGCTTTCGACTTCAAGCAGAAGCCGGAGATGAAGGAGCTGTCGGTGGGCGCCATCGTGATGGCCACCGGCTTCAAGACTTACGACGCGAAGCGCGAGGGCAAGTACGGCTACGGCCGCTATCCCGGGGTCTTCACGGCCCTGGAGATAGAGCGGCTGGTGAACGCCT
>JAKLEK010000168.1 GCA_022703115.1 Elusimicrobiota bacterium | reverse complement strand
CACCTGGGACTCCAGACTTGGAGCCGGCAGGACCCTGATCCAGATAGACGTGGATCCGGAGGTGATCGGGAACAATTATCCGGTGGATTGCGGCATATGCGGGGACGCCAGGGCCGTTCTCCGCGAACTGAATTTCCAGCTGGAACGCGATATGCGCGCCCGCGGGGAGGAAAAAAGCCCCGGCCTGGACGCTATCAGGGAGTTCAGGAAATTCACGCCGCGGCACATGTTCCCGGAAAAGATGTATTCGGGAGAAATCCCGTTGAAACCCCAGCGGGTGATGAAGGAACTTAGGGAGGTCCTGCCAGCCGACACGGTCCTCTTCGTGGACGCCGGGACCTCTGTCTTCTGGGCTTTTCATTATTTCCCGTCCCTCCGGCCCGGGAATTTTTTCGTCAATACCGGCTGCTTTTCCATGGGACACGGCACCGCGGCCTGTATAGGAGGGAAACTGGCCCGTCCTGACCAGCCCATGGTGGCCCTTGTCGGCGACGCCTCGTTCGCGATGAACGGAATGGAAGTGCATACGGCGGTGGAACTGGGCCTGCCTATCGTGTGGGTGGTGCTGAATAACGGCGGCTACGGCATGATCTATCACGGGGAACGCATGCTTTATGGCGATAAGTTCACCACCAGCATTTACGGCAGCAGGCTGAACATAGCCGAGATAGCCAGGGGGCTCGGCGCGCTGTCCTATCACGCCAAGGCTCCGGGAGAAGTCAAGGAACTGGTCTCGGAAGCCATGAGAAGCGGGAAACCGTCGGTGGTGGAGGTCGACATCGACCTTTACGAAAGGCCGCCTATGGGCAACAGAATGAAGACATTTGATAAGATAGCGGCTCCGGCGGTTAAAGAGCCGTTAGGCGCCTGAGGCGCAGTACATAATGAAGAAGCCGTGCTTCCCGCTTTTGCGCCCGATCCTGCTGCTCCTGGCCGTATCGCTGCCCTGCGCCGTTTCGGCCCGGGTCCTGAACGTCTGTGACGACGTGGCCGAACCGCTGACCCTGGACCCGCTGAAGCAGTTCTCGGATAAGAACTATACCCTCTGCTGGCAGATCTTCGACGGCCTGGTCCGTTTCGATCCGGACGGCAGGATAGAGCCGGCTCTGGCCGTATCCTGGGAGCGTATCGAACCCACCCGGATGAGGTTCAAGCTGCGGGAAGGAGTGCGCTTCCACAACGGGGAGCCTTTCGATGCCGCCTCGGTGAAATTCTCCATAGAGAGACATCTGGACCCGGCGACAGGGTTCCCGGGTCTGTATTTCGTGGATTCCATGGACCACGCAGAGATCGTGGACCGGTCGACCGTTGATATCGTCACGAAATATCCCGACGGTCTTTTATTGAACCGTCTCGCGGGATTGGTTTTGATGCTGCCGCCGGAGTACATAAAGACCAAAGGCGGTGAATATTTCGCCAGGAATCCTGTAGGTACCGGCGCGTTCGTGTTTCGAAAGTGGGAGAAGAACAGCTATGTGCAGTTGACGGCTAACAAGAACTATTGGCTCAAAGGATTCCCTAAGGTGGAAGGACTAACCTTCAAATTCATTCCATACGAAAAACAGGTGCAGGCCTTATTGTCTGGTGATGTGGACCTGCTTACGGACCTTCCTGGAACTCAAACGCTGAGGGTGATGGCGAGTCCCCGTCTGGCGGTTACTAAAAAGCCCACGTTCTACACTATGCCCGTGGCCCTTAACCTGTCTTCGGGGCCTTTGAGCAACGTGGACGTGAGAAAAGCCCTGAATTACGCGGTCGATAAGGAAAGTCTCGTGCGTTACGACCTTCTTGGCAACGGGAAAGCCATCGCGACTTTAAGCATGCCTGGAGAAGCGGGGCATAATCCTCTTTTGCGGCCTTATGGCTATGATATTGAAAAAGCCAGACGGTTGCTGGAAAAGGCCGGCTATTCAAAAGGTTTCACCCTTCATGTCGTCATCAAGAAGAACGCGGAGCGGGCCGCGAAGATAATGAAGGCCAATTTCGGCGCTATCGGGGTCAAACTGGTCACCACTACCGTGCCGGACTCAAATTTGATAGATGCGGTCAGGAGCGGGAAGTATGACATGATAATGGGGAGCAGTCCTGATCCGATGTGCCATGCTTACTTCATACAGGCGATAGTATTGGCCTCAAAATCCCCGTTCGCTGTCGGAGGGGATCTGGATTTCGACTCGCTCCTTGCGAAAATGGTGGCGGCGGTAGACCCTGAACAATCCAAGCGATTGGCGGAAGAGATAGACGCGTATGTGCATGAAAATGCCATGAGCATCTTCACATACCAGAAGAATATGGTCTACGCCTACAACAAAGGGCTTTCTTTTTCGCCTTACGTGTCCGGCATGCCGTACTTTCTTTCTGCAGAGTTCACCGGGAGGGAATAATGAAGCGACGTATAATATCGGGCTCCATCGAAGCGGAAAAGTACCGGTTTTTCGGGAAGTTGGGGGTAAAATTCTTTAAAACCCCGAATGATTGGCCGGTGTCGGTCGCATACGAAATTATATATGATAATGCCAGGGACTTGCCTTGGGGGCTGCATAAAAATACGGCCGAGTTCCTCTACGTGTTGGATGGGGAGGCTGAAATTCATTTGTCGAAGAAAAGATCCGGCATAAAGGCCGGAGACTATCTTGTTATCCCGCCCGGTGTAAAGCACCGTTTTGTTACGGGCGCGGCGCCCCTTGTGGCGTTATCGGTTTTTTCCCCCGCTATGGGCTGGAATAACCTGGACGCTGTAATGTGCGCGGGAAATGCGCGGAACAGGCGGAAAGCCGCGGCGGGGGCCAGGGCTGTAGGTAAGGCCGGATGATCGGTTCGCCCGGGACCCTTATGTCCGGTGGGCCGAAGGGGTTTTAAATGCAACCAAAAGAATTCTCGACTTTCGACGTTGGCCGGATATGCAACGTGGCGCATACCACGGTGATAAACTGGATAGAGCGCAAGGAGCTGACCGCGCACTCCACTCCCGGAGGGCACCGCAGGGTGTATTACAGCGACCTGCTGAGCTTCCTGAAACAGTACAACATGCGTGTCCCGCCGGAACTCCTGGAAACTGAGAAGAAGCCCGGCGTTCTTATAGTGGACGACGACGCGGAAGTGCTTGTGATGCTTTCGAGGGCTTTCCGGGAGCACGCTCCGGAATTCACCGTGCGGACGACGCAGAACGGGATGGAAGCCCTCATGATAGTCGGCCGCGAGCCTCCCGCCGTGATCATACTGGACGTGGTCATGCCCAACATGGACGGCCTTGAGGTGTGCAGGACGCTGAAAGCCGGCGCCTCGTCCAGGGACATAAAGATACTCGTGATAACCGGAAAAAGGATCACCGAGGTCCAGCGCAAATACTTCCTTGAGAACACGGACGGCATTTTCCATAAGCCTTTCTCGGCGGTCAAGCTGGTGCAGCGCGCGGTACAGGCCGCGAAGGAATAGGCTCTCCCCGTATGCGAAGGAATTCATTTACCTGGAAACTGGTCTTTCCGGTCATAACCGCTTCGGTCCTTGGCGTCCTCCTTTCCCTTCTGCTGGTGCATAATATCGCCAGCCGCGAGATCCTGAAGGGAGTGAACAGGGAGATAAACCTGAGCGCCCAGGAGATCGCGTCGCAGCTGGCCGTGTTCTTCAGCCAGAGGACGGCCGATCTGGAGTCCTTCGCAGAGGTGCCGCTGATACAGGACTATTTCAGCAACCGGGATTTCGGGCTTACGGAAGAGGCGGATTCGTATCTGGCCGGTTTCAGGAAATTCTCTTCCGTTTTCATGAAACGTACGGGCGTGCATCTCGCGGCCGGATTGATAGAC
>JAKLEK010000167.1 GCA_022703115.1 Elusimicrobiota bacterium | reverse complement strand
AACTGGAAAAGCGGAAGCGTCCGGAGGCCGAGCATACGGAGCGCGGAGGCCGAGGAACGCAGGCGCGCGTACGGTGTGGCGGCCGTCTGATGGCCATAGGCCCTGAAACGGCACTGGCATAGCCTTGACGCCGGTTCCGCGTTCCAGGCCCCTGGCAGGCCCCGCGAACCCTGTTGCGACTGACCGTACCCCTTGTCCACGCGCAACTGGAAGCTGATCACCGACGGACCGGAACGGGGAGATAAAAGGAGAACGACATGCCTCTGATACTGCGGGAAGTGAACGACAGGACCGGCATACTGACGCTCAACAATCCGGAGAAGCGGAACGCGCTCAGCCTAGAGATGTGCGACGAACTGCACGACGCGCTGGACAGCTTTCGCGGACTCAAGGTCCCCGCGGTCGTGATTCGGGCTCAGCGCGACGCCAGGGTCTGGTCGGCCGGACACGACATACGGCAGCTCCCCAAGATCAGCCAAGATCCGCTCCCCTACGACAGCCCCATGGAAAAAGCCCTCCGGGCGATACAGGAATACCCCGGCGCCGTCATCGCCATGGTACAGGGCGGGGTCTGGGGAGGCGCCACCGACATCGTGGTCACCTGCGATCTGGCGATAGGCGACGAAACCTCCTCATTCGCGATAACCCCGGTAAAGATCGGCCTCCCCTACAACGCCTCCGGCATAGAACACTTCATCAACCGGGTAGGCCTCAACATCGCCAAAGAAATGTTCTTCACCGCCGAACCCGTGAAAGCCGAACGCGCCTACCATTTCGGCATACTCAACCACCTGGTCTCCTCCAGAGAGATCGAGAAATTCACTCTGGACATAGCCGCCTGCATCGCCTCCAACTCCCCCCTGGCGGTATCGGTCATAAAGGAGCAGTTCCGGCTCCTCTCCGAATCCCATCCGCTAACCGCCGACGCGTTCGAACGCATCCAGGCGCTGCGCCGGAAAGTATACAACAGCCACGATTACGAGGAAGGGATAAAAGCGTTCCTGGAAAAAAGGAAACCCTCGTTCAAAGGGGAATGACCGGCCTCACGGCCACTTGTGCTTCGGATAACGACGGGCCAGCTGCGGACGCAGCTTAGGATAACTATCGGCCCAGAAACTCCGCAGATCCTTGGTCACCTGCACCGGGCGCATGGAAGGCGCCAGGATGTGCACCACCAGCGGCACCCGCCCCAGCGCCACCCGCGGAGTCTCCTTAAGAAGGAACAGGTCCTGGATCCTGGCCTCCATGTACGGCTCCCGGCCGCGCGGATAGCTGACCCTGGCTTTCCGGCCGCCGGGCAGATCGACCCGGCGCGGCGCGTGCCGTTCGATCAGGCGGTCCTTCTCCGGACCGAACCAGCCTCGCAGTGTCCCCATGACCGGCCGTCTCTTCGCGTCGGACACGCTCTTCGCCCCGGCACAGATATCGGCGATGACGAGTTTTATATCCTCTTCTCCGAGAGGCTCCAGGCCCAGGTCCGGACAGGCGCTGGCCAGGAACTCCACCCGCGCCAGCCAATCCTCGGCCTCTTCCCCCCACTCGTCCAGTTTCTGACGCCCGCTGATGAACTCCTCCGCTATGAGACCAGAAGAGGCCTTGTCTGGAACCGCGGCGGCGACCTCTCTCCGGACCGTGATATCGCGGTACATCGTCAACGTTTCAATGACCGGAGTGCGCATATCCCTGTCCAGCGCCGGACGGGACAGGGTCCTCATATACCCGGGGAAATCCTCGCGAAGCCACTCCTCCTTCACCTCGGCAGCGAACGAAAGAGTCACTTCGGCGCCGGACCTGCCCGGGGCCTCCAGCGCCTCTCCGGCGCAGATGAGCGGGGCGCCGGCCGCGGCGCTGCCAGGAGCCAGGCGCACGCTCTTACCCCCGCAGAGCCGATACCGGCCTTTTTCCCCTGAAAGCAGGACAGCCACCCGGTCCGGAAAAGCGCGCAGGAAGCACCTGGAGGCGCGCGAGAAAGCGCCCGGACCGCCCGGACCGGCCTTACCGCCCAGACGGTCGGCCAGCCTGCACGCGTCCCTGGCCGCCGCCGGGTCCATTCCGGCCCCGCGGCAGACTTCGGGAGCGAAGCCGGACGCGGAACAAGCCTCCAGTGCCTCAGCTACTGCGGCCGGGTCCGAACGCAGGTCGGGCCCGGCGCCGTGCCGGGCCCCTTCCAGCCGCGTTCCCCGGCCCTGGGCCGCCGCGGCGGCTAAGGCACATTCGTATACGCAGTTATGGCGGACGGATTCGACCATCATGCGTGAGTAACGCGGGTGAAGAGGGTACGCAGCCATGGCCAGACCGTCCCGGGTCAGCCGGCCCGCCGCGTCCACGGCCCCCAGCTCCCTCAACAGCGCGGCGGCGCGTTCCTCAGCCTGAGCCGGCGGAGGGTCGAGCCAGCGCAGGGAACCTAAACCTTCGAAACCGCAGGTCTTAAGCAGCAGCAGGGCCTCGCTCAGGTCCAACCGCAGTATCTCGGGCGCCAGAACGCGCGGCCGGAGACCGTTCTCGCGCTCGGTCCAAAGGCGGACGCAGACACCGGGCGCGGTCCTGCCGGCCCGTCCGGCCCGCTGCTCGGCCGAGGCGGCCGCTATCGGCTCGGTGAAGAGAGTGTTGATGCCGCGCGCGGAGTCGAAACGGGCGACCCGGGCCAGGCCGCTGTCCACCACAGCGGTCACCCCCTCGATCGTGAGCGAGGTTTCGGCGATGTTGGTGGCCACTATTATCTTTCGTCCCGGAGACGCTGCGAGGGCGGCGTCCTGTTCGGAGGGAGGCAGTTCCCCGTGCAGCGGCATCACCCGGAACCCTGATAGGGCTGGAGAACGCGACAAGGCTGCGGCCGTTCTGCGGATCTCGAAAGCGCCCGGCATGAAGACGAGCGAGTGCCCTCCGCCTCCGGCCCCGGGCTTAGCGGCCGGCAGTAGACTTTCGCAGGTCCTGGCCGCGGCCTCCCACGGCGGCATGCGCGAGACCGCGTCCGAAGAGTAAAGCACGCGTACCGGATGGAGCCGCCCTTCGGCCGCGACCGTTTCGCAGGGCGCCAGATATTCCGACAGGGCGCCTTCGTCCAGGGTGGCGGACATGACCGCCACGAGAAGGTCCGGACGGGGACCGCGCTGAAGGGCGAGGCAAGCGGCGAGGGTGAGGTCGCCGTGTATATGACGCTCGTGGAATTCGTCGAGTATGACGGCGGAATACGCCGAGAGCTTCGGGTCCGAGGCCAGTTCCCTGAGCATTATGCCTTCGGTCTCGAAGACTATCCTCGTACGCGGGCCCGTCCTGTCCTCGAAGCGGACGCGGCAGCCGACCTCTCCGCCGACATGTCCCCCGCGTTCGGCCGCCACCCGGGCGGCTAGCATTCTGGCGGCCAGGCGGCGCGGCTCCAGCACGGCCACCCTGCCTTTAATGGCGCCGCCATCCAGCAGGATCTGCGGTACCTTGGTGGATTTTCCGGAGCCGGGAGGTGACGAGATGATCAGCCGGCGGCAGGAGGCCGCCGCGCGCAGGATCCGCTCAGAGTTCTGAAGTATGGGCAGTTGCATGATTCGGGGTTAGCGCGACCCGGAAAAGCCCGCCTTTGGGATTATGGGGATGCCGTCTACCTGAAATGATCGCGGAGCATGCGGACCAGGCCTTCGGTGGCCTTTCCCGGTATCTCCTCGCCTTCCCAGTTGATGGAGAAATGGGCGTTGCGCTGAGTCGGCTTCACGTAGGATTCGTACATCGGCATGACGGTGGCGAGGATCTGGTGTTTGGCGCCCTCTATGTCCCTGCCCCTTTCGGTGATATCCCGCTGGACGCGCCTGAGCATGGCGGTCACCA
>JAKLEK010000166.1 GCA_022703115.1 Elusimicrobiota bacterium | reverse complement strand
ATCGGCGGGCAGGCCCAGGACCTTTTTCATCCTGTCCGAGACCTCGTTAAGCCGGGCCTTCCCCTCTTTGGAGCGGTGAGAGCGCCCCACCAGGGCGCCTTTCAGGGCGTCCAGCGTCCAGCCGGGTCTCTTGGCGCAGGGTCCGGACGAAAAATTAGGGCATTTGGTCTTTATGGTCGGTTTTTCCATTTCAAATCCTCCGTAACCGCCGCGCTTCCCGAAATATGTTCTCCGCGGACCGGCTCTTCACAGCCTAATTTTAACTCTTTAACTCCATACTGACAAGCCTATGGCTGTGCCGTTTCAAGGCCTATGGCCCTCAGACGGCCAAGCCTATGGCTGTGCCGTAAAAAGTTCCGAACCTCTTTTCAGCTATTGGCTAGTAGCTGTCAGCTAATAGCCAGCATTTGCCAGGACCCCGAACCAGGCAGGCGTGCGGTGACGCGGTTCGGGCGGGGCGAAGGGATTTAGTATAATATACCGATGCTCACCCAGCCCATAGCCGATTACGAAGCCGGTTTCGGCGGCTTCGAGAAACTGATGCCTCACAGGATAAAGAACGTCCTGATGGTGGCCTCCCTTTACGATTCCTTCCTGCTG
Source organism: Elusimicrobiota bacterium (assembly GCA_022703115.1). GTDB lineage: Bacteria > Elusimicrobiota > Elusimicrobia > Elusimicrobiales > UBA9959 > YA12-FULL-51-18. The sequence continues at coordinate 3,229 of JAKLEK010000166.1, read as the reverse complement.
GCCGACGACGAACGGCTGAACGAAGCCCTGTTCGGGGAGATCCTGGACACCACCGACCGTTCCACCCCGCAGATCACCAGGGTCTCCACCGCGGAAAAAGCCCTTGAGCGGCTGGAAAAGAAGTCGTTCGACCTGGTCATAGCCATGATACAGATCGGCGACGCCGACATGGACGGCTTCGTGGCCGCCATCAAGAAGGCGCGCCCGGACCTTCCGATCGTCCTCCTCTCCTTCAACATGCAGGACGTCCTGAACATCTCGGACGCCACCAGAAAGCTGGTGAACGGCGTCTTCCTCTGGCACGGGGACACCCGCATATTCTCCGCCATCATCAACCTGATGGAGGACGCCATGAACTTCGAGCACGACGCCGAAGTTGGGGTCCAGGCCGTCCTGCTCGTAGAGGACAACATCAAGTTCTATTCTTCGTATCTCCCGGTGATATACGCGGAACTGATGAAGCAGACGCAGATAGTGATGGCCGAGGAACTGAATCCGTCCAAGAAGATGCTCCGTCTGAGGGCGCGGCCGAAGATCCTTTTCTGCGACAACTTCGACTCCGCCTGGCGCATCTTCGAAAAGTACAAATGGAACCTCCTCGGCGTCATAAGCGACATCGAATACCCGATGGCCGGCAGATGCGAACCTGAAGCCGGACTGATGCTGGCCAGGAGGATAAAGGCCGAGAACCCGGACATGCCGGTACTGCTGCAGTCCTCCAACAGCCGGTTCGCTTCCGCCGCGCAGGGCCTGGGCGCCTCCTTCATGAACAAGTCCGCCCCCGACCTGTCCAGACAGCTGCGCAACTTCATCGTCCGGTACTTCGGCTTCGGGGACTTCGTATTCACCGACAAGAACGGCTCCGAGCTGGCGCGCGCCGCAGACCTGCATACCATGCTCAAGCTGCTGAAGACCGTGCCCGCAGCGTCCATACTCTATCACGCCGGACGCAACCATTTCTCGAAATGGCTGTTCGCCAGGACCGAGTTCGAGGCCGCCTATCACATCCTCCCGAAAAAGATATCGGAGTTCAGGGACGCCGAGGACCTCAGGAACTATCTCATAGAAGCGCTATACCAGTTCATATATAAAACGCAGATGGGGACCGTGCTCAAGTTCGACCGCAAACTGTTCGATAACGCCACCCCCTTCGTGAAGATCGGCTCCGGCTCGATAGGCGGCAAAGCCCGCGGGCTCGCCTTCGTGGATTTCCTGCTGAGCAAGAGCGACATACCGGAGCGATTCCCCGGTGTGTTCGTGAACGTTCCCAACACCATAGTCCTGGCCACGGACGTCTTCGACTTCTTCATGGAGCACAACGACCTGGAACCGGTCGCCAACTCCGAACTTTCGGGCGAAGCCCTGGCGGAGATCTTCCTCAAGGCCAAACTTCCGGATTACGTGGTCCAGGACCTGCGGACCATCATAGAAAAACTCGACGGGCCGCTGGCCGTCAGGTCCTCCTCCCTGCTGGAGGATTCCAAGACCCAGCCTTTCGCCGGAGTCTATAAGACCTACATGCTGGCGAACAACCATCCCGATCCCTCGGTCAGACTGAAAGAGCTGGTGAAAGCGGTGAAATTCATCTACGCTTCCACTTTCTCACCGGAAGCCAGGGCTTACCGCAAACTGACCCCGCATCTTCCGGACGAGGAGAAAATGGCGGTGGTGATACAGAGGGTGGTCGGCCGCGCCTACGCCGGCGGCAGGCGCTTTTATCCGGTCCTGTCCGGGGTCGTACAGTCCTACAACTACTATCCCGTGCCGCCTCTCACGAGCGAAGACCCTATCGCCCATGTCGCCATGGGGCTGGGCAAGACCATTGTGGAAGGCCGGACTTCCCTGCGCTTCTCCCCCAACCATCCCAAGAACCTGCACCAGTTCTCCACCATCGAAGATTTCTTCAGCAACTCCCAGAAGAAGTTCATAGCCATGAACGTCTCCGGAACGGAACCGAGGCAGCTGACCTACGAGACCGAACCCGACCTCTTCAGCGTCGACATCGAAACGGCGGAGGAGGACGGGACCCTGGAACTGGTGGCATCCTCCTACTCCGCCGAGGACGACGTGATCCGCGACTCGATCTCCGGGCCGGGCGCCAGGCTGGTGACCTTCGCCCCCATGCTCAAACACGGCCTTATCCCCCTGTCCGACATCCTGAAGGAACTCTCCAGACTGGGACGGGACGCGATGGGCGCCAATGTGGAAATGGAATTCGCCGCGGCCTTCGACCCGGAAACCAGGCGCGCCGAGTTCGACATCCTGCAGATACGCCCCATGGTCTCCAGAAGCCTGGTAAAGAAGGTCCATTTCCGGGACCTGGAAAATTCGGAAACAGTGTGCTCCAGCGGCTCCACTCTGGGCAACGGGCACATCGGAGACATCTCGGACATCATCCTGGTGAAACCCGACGCCTTCGACGGCCTAAAGACACCGGAGATCGCGGAGGAGATCGGCGAACTGAACCGGCGCCTGAAACTCGAAGGAAGGACCTCCCTGGTGCTGGGACCCGGAAGATGGGGGTCCAGCGACCAGTTCCTCGGCATTCCGGTCAGATGGAACCACATCTCCTCGGCCAGGGTCATCATCGAGACCGCCTACGGCTCATTTTCCGCCGACCCTTCCCACGGCACGCATTTCTTCCACAACCTGACGTCTCTAGGGATAGGATACTTCACCGTAAAGCAGGAAGAGAAAGAAGGAACTATAGACTGGGACTGGCTGGGAAGACAGGAAGTGCTGACGGACCTGGCGTACGTTCGGCTGATAAGACTGCCGCGCCCGCTGGACATACGTATAGACGGTTCCACCGGCAGGGGAGTAATAGCCTATCCGCGCTCCTGAACGGACGCGCCGCCCGCTTATTTGGATATATATTCCAGACCTTTTTTAGTGGTATCCAGCACGGGCAGGTCCCAGATATCGAGACTAAGCACGTCCCGGACAAAGACCTTCCTGTCCCGCGCGCTCAACCGCCCCCATTCCGGTCCAGTTGAACGGAGGGAGTTCTTGAGCAGCGCGTAGCGAAGGTCCTCGTCAAGGTCCCTTTTGATATCGTCCACCAGCGGCGACAGGGACAGGCGGAAGCGCTTCCTGTATTCCGGCGGTACGGCTCCCTGCGCGGTCATGGACGCGCCCCCGGAGGACTGTTCTCCGCCCGGCGCTTTCTCCCTGGACAGGAAAAGGCGCCAAGGGTTGGCGCGCACTCCGTAATATCTTACCCTGGTGT
>JAKLEK010000165.1 GCA_022703115.1 Elusimicrobiota bacterium | reverse complement strand
CGTCGCGCACGTACATGGTCTCCAGCGAAAGGTCCATGTTCCCGGTCTCGTATTCCGCTATTCCCTCCATCATCCAAAGCGGATAGACGAAGGTCTTGAGTATGCGGGCCGACTTCCAGAAGCCGTCTATCAGGACGCTGAACTGCGCCTCGTGCGCGAACTCGTGCGTTATCACGTTCTCCAGCCAGGCTTTGGAGCCGTCCGACCAGACCATGAACCGGTCCTTGAAGGGCTCGGTCAGTCCGCCTATGCCGTCCCCTGCGTCGGCGACGTTGCTCTGCTGCATGTCGTTGATGGAGGCGAAAAGGAAGAATGGGATCCGCTTGTTCATGGCGGGGTTGAGGTCGCCGGAGACCCGCTCATAGGCCTTCTCCAGCGCGTCGGCCGCGAAAGGCAGCCACTCCCTGGAGGCCCCGTAATAGTGGATATCGAAATGCCTGGTGGCGTACACGCCCCAGCTGAAATCCTTTACTATGACCTTGTTCTCCTCCTGGGCGGAGGGCCTGCCGGAAAGGAGGTGGAGGAAGAGCGGGAGGACGGCGGCTGTGAGAAGGGAGCGTTTCACTTTTTGGCGGGCCTTTTCGCCTTCGCGGCGTTCTCTCTCGCGGCGCGCCGCCTGGCTTTCATCAGCCTGGCCAGCTGCGAGCGGGCATCGTCGTTGTCCGGCTCCAGCTTCAGCAGTTCGGTGAGGGCGAAGATCGCGCCGGGGTCGGAGCGGAGCCTGACATATGAATCGCCCAGCATCCGGTACAGCAGGGCCCGGTCCGTGAAATCCGGATAGCCGGCGCTTTCCGCCGCGGCCCGGGACAGCGGCGGGACGGCTGCGCGATAGTCCTTGTTCTCATAAGCTATGCGGCCGGATATGTAACGGACCCTGAACTCGGCGGCGCGGCCCTTCGCGGCGAGTTTTTCCAGCACGGGCCCCGGGTCCTGCTTGTTCTTCCAGCGCGAGAGGGCGAGGTTCTCCAGGACCAGGATGTCGTCGGGATGCGACTCGCTTATGGCCTCGTATTCCCGTACCGCCTTAGGATAGCGGCCGGACGCGAACAGCAGTTTTGCGGCGAGCATGCGGACCTCGAAATCGTCGGGGCGGTTGTTGAGGAGGCGCTGGTACTCCTCGAGGGCGAAATCGTAGAGCCCCTCGGCCTGGTACATACGGCCGAGATAATAGAAGATCCTCACGTCGGCCGCGCCCCTGGAGCGGGCGGACTCCAGGTCCGAGATGGCGTCGACGTAGCTGCCGGGCCCTTTACGGAACTTGAGGATGCCCGATTCCAGCAGCGCCTGTATATCGTTCGGGTTGTCGCGTATCCTTTCGGCCAGCCTGGAGATCCTGGCGTCCAGACGGCCGTCGCCGAGCGACGATGTCCAGGCCGCGCCGGAACCGCCGGGGAGGGTCGTCGTCTCCCGGCTGAACACCGCGTAAGCGACTATAAAAACGAAGACGGCCAGCAGCCACAGCGGGGTGCCGTAGCCGGACCGTCCGATAACCGCCGAGATCAGAGCTGAGAGCTTTCCCGGCAAGGAGCCCTTTTCGGACTCACATTTCACCTTCGTCCTCCGAGTTCTCGAGCAGGATCTGACCCAGCGTGAGGGCGGGGGCGCCCTTGGTGTACTGCTGGATCTTTTTCCTGTCCTCCATCTCCTCGGATTTCTTCACGGAAAGCACGAGCTCGTAAGTGGAGCCGTTCACCGCCACCAGCACGCCTTTTATCTCCTGCCCTTCCTTCAGCGCGTCGTGTGAACCGTACTCCTCCGCGGGCACGAAACCGTCGAACTGTCCGGCGACCTTGACCTTGGCGCCCGCCTCGGATACGGAGACCACGGTGCCTTTGAGCAGCGACCTGTAGGGAAATCTCCGCTTCAGCACGTCGGCGGGGTTCGGGATCAGCTGTTTTATGCCGAAGGTCAGCTTCTCGTTCGTCTTGTCCACGGACAGGACCCTGCACCTTACGCGCTGGCCGCGTTTATAGGACTTGAGCGCCTCGGCGGGGTTCTTCCAGTCCACTTCGGAAAGGGGCACGAACCCCTCTATGCCCTGGAACTTCAGGAAAAGCCCGTCGGCCGCCACCCTGGAGACCACCGCACGCAGCGCCGCGCCGGGAACGACCTCGCCCATCACCTCGGTGCGCCTTACCTTCTCCTCCTCCTCCAGGACCTGCCGGCGGGAAACCACTATCCGGTGGTCCTTCTCGGAAAAGTCTGTTATATAGCATCGTATCTTGGCCGAGACGGGCAGATAATGCCTGTGCGCGCCGCCGAGCTCCGACAGCGACAGCGGCATGAAGGCCTTCAGACCGGCGAGGTCCACGATATACCCGCCTTTCACGACGCCGGCGACGCGGGCCTTTACGCGCTCTTTCGCCTCGAACATGCTCTTAGCCCATTCCACCGCCGCCTTCTCCCTGGCCTTCCTGTGGGAAAGGACGGTATGCTCCCCGCCCTTGCGCTCGAACACCGCCGAGACCTCGTCCCCTATGCCGGGAAGCTTCTCGTCCTGGAAGTCCGAGACCGGGATCACGGCTTCCTTTTTCTCTCCGATATCCACCAGCACGTGGTCCTTGGTCACCTGGACCACTTTCACTTTGACGATGTCGCGGGAATAAATCTTCTTATGAGCCTCGCCCTCGGACTTCATCAGTTCTTCCATCGATATCTCTTCTTCCGGCCGTCCGGAGGGACCGCTCGTGGCGCCGTTACCGGCTTCTGCGGGTATGTCGTTCTTTTCGTTGATATCCATGGCGATGCTTGGCAACCGGCCGCCGGACGGCCGTGGCGGTTACCGTTCCTCCTGTATGGCGAATATATCGGACATTATTGTCCGCGAAAATTCGGCGTATGCGTCCTTACGGTCTGTCTCGGAACTTAGGTCGTAGGTTCTCGGATTCCCGAACTTAACTTTTATTTTACCTAATTTTAAGAAATTTTCGGAGTTGAATATCCTGGCGGGAAGAACGGGAGCCCCGGTCCGGTGCGCCAGCAGGGCCACGCCGAGCTTCGGGTCCAGCTTGCGTCCCCTGGAACGGGTGCCCTCGGGAAAGAGCACCAGGCAGCCGCCGGCCTTGAGCAGCTCTATGCTGGAACGCAGGGCCCCGAGGTCCCCGCCCTCCCGGCGCCTGTCCACCGGTATTCCGCCCCAGCTCCTGAAAAGCCTGCCGAGCGGAGGGAAAACGAACATCTCCTTTTTGGTGAGGATGGCGGCGTGGCGCACCGGCACTACGTTGCACATGAGGGCCGGGGGATCGGCGTTGGAGACGTGGTTCGCGACTATTATCAGGGGGCCTTCGCGCGGGATGCGCTCCAGCCCTTCCGTTTCCATCCGGTTGAAGATACGCAAAAAGATACGCACCGAGCTCAGGAAAGCCCGCACCGACAATCCGGCGATCAGGCCATAACCTGGGCGCATAATTTCAGTATCCCCTCTATCACCTGGTCCCTGTCCATGCCCGTAGAATCGATGTAGCTGCCGTCCTCCGAGCGCTTAAGCGGATCGTTCTTCCTTCCGGAATCCTGCTCGTCCCTGGCGCGGATAAAGGACAGTATGGCCGAGTAGTCGGCCGGCAGGCCCTTCTCACGGAGCTGCTTCACCCTGCGCTCGGCCCTGGCTTCGGGAGAGGCGTCCAGGTAGACCTTGACCTCGGCGTCGGGAAATACGTTCGTGCATATGTCCCGGCCTTCCATCACCACCCCGCCCCCGGCCCCCATGGAGCGCTGCATATCCCGCATGAAAGCCCTTACCCCGGCGAACTTGGAGACCGCGCTGGAAGCCTTAGCCACGTTCTCGTCGGTTATCTCCCGGTCCAGCGCGACCCCGTCCAGCCTCAGCCTCGCCTCCGGCGAGCCCGAGGAGTCTAG